>JACCUV010000264.1 GCA_013698495.1 Chloroflexia bacterium | reverse complement strand
CCATGCCCGCGAGCAAGCTGATCACCGCCCAGACCCGGAGAACCGCGTGAGGTTGCGGACCTTGTGTCCGCCCGTTGGTGAATGCCTGGATTGGATGTGGGCGGAACACCGTTGTCACTCCCGTCGCAATGCGTCTACGCACAAGTATAGCGGAGCATCGCAGGTTCTCGGTCCCCGAACAATTGACTCGTCGGCGGCTTGCGCGTGCGACGCGCTTCGACAAATTGACGATGGCAATCATTTGAGCTACTCTGGCCGCATACTACTGAACCGGAGATGCGCAGATCCCACGAATGAGGTCGACGTTGAGCGAGGCGATCCAGGGCTATGGCAAGATCGTCTACCTGGAAATGCCACCCCGCAACGGCGAAAAGTCAGCAACGTTCTATCGGACCGTATTCGGTTGGAATGTGCGGGAGCGCGGCGACGGCGCCACTGCCTTCGACGACGGCGTCGGGCAGGTGAGCGGAATCTGGGCAACGAGTCTTCAGCTCGCCGAGCAGCCGGGTCACCGCCTCTACATCTCGGTCGACGACGCAGTCGAGTCGGCCAGCGCTATCGAGGACGCTGGCGGAACCATGGTCGAGGAAATCGACCCCTCCGCGGTCGATATCGTGGGCATGTTTCGCGACCCGACCGGCAACCTGCTCGGCATCCACCAGTACAAACCGGAAAGCGCCTGAGCGCAAGCTAACGTCTGATCTCGATGCGCACATGCCCCCACGCTCCATCCGGCTCCCTGTCGCCAGCTACAATGCCCTGCAGCAGAGTGGCGCAGCTGAACAGGGAGAGACAGGGGCATGACCGGGGTGAAAAACCTTCAGCAGGCGGCAAACTCCGATGAGGAGCGTTCGAAGTCGGGGCATCTCGCCGACTATCGCGAGCAAATCGAGTCCCAGCGCGATCTCGCCCGCGAAAAGCAATCCGGGCGCGGTAAGCGCAGCGCCTACGACCGCGTAATCGCCCTCCTTGACGACGACTCGTTCACCGAACTCGACCCCTTCGTGCGACACCGCGCTACCCAATTCGGGATGGAGAAGTCGCAACCGTTTGGCGATGGCGTCGTCACCGGTTTCGGCGAGATCGACGGTCGCCAGGTGGCCGCCTTTTCGCAGGATTTCAGCGTCTTCGGCGGCTCGCTCGGCGAGGCCTACGCCGAGAAGATGATCAAGCTGATGGACCTCGCCGAGCGCTACGGCTGCCCGATCATCGGCATCAACGACTCCGCCGGCGCGCGCATCCAGGAGGGCGTCGAAGGGCTCGCCGGGTATGGCGAGGTCTTCTTCCGTAATGTTCGCGCCTCTGGCGTCGTGCCTCAAATCTCGATCATCGCTGGTCCCTGCGCTGGCGGGGCGGTCTATTCCCCGGCGATGACCGACTTCATCTTCATGGTCGAGGGCATTGGCCAGATGTTCATCACCGGACCGGACGTGATCAAGACCGTGACCGGCGAAACCGTGACGATGGAGGACCTCGGCGGCGCGGCCACGCACTCCCAAACGAGCGGCGTCGCCCACTTCACCGCCACCGATGAGGACGATCTCAACGAGCAGGTCCGCCACCTGTTAAGTTTCCTGCCCTCGAACAACCTGGACGATGCCCCGTACTTCCCGCCGGACGATGACCCGATGCGCGAGAGCGAGGATCTGGATCGAACCGTCCCGGAGAACGCCAACAGACCCTACGACATGCATGAGGTACTCGGGGAGGTGCTGGACGAGGGCGAGTTCCTGGAAGTCCAGCAACAGCATGCTGCCAATGTGATCGCGGGTTTCGGGCGGCTCGATGGGCATTCCGTGGGTGTGGTCGCGAATCAACCGAACGTCCTCGCCGGCACGCTCGACATCGCCGCCAGCATCAAGGCCGCCAGGTTCATCCGGACCTGCGACGCTTTCAACATCCCGATCGTGACGTTTGTCGACGTTCCCGGGTTCCTGCCGGGTCTCGACCAGGAGTACAACGGGATTATTCGCCACGGCTCGAAGCTGCTCTATGCCTACGCCGAGGCGACAGTGCCCAAAATCACCGTGATCACTCGCAAGGCCTATGGCGGCGCCTACGTCGTGATGTGCTCCAAGCACATTGGGGCCGACTTCAATGTCGCCTGGCCAACGGCGGAAATCGCGGTGATGGGACCAAGCGCGGCGGTCGGACTTGTCTTCCGCCGCGAGCTTGCGGAAGCTGTTGATCCCGAAGCGCGACGCAGCGAACTCGTCGACCAGTACGAGGATCTTTTCGCCAGCCCGTACCAGGCTGCCTCCCGGGGCTACATCGACGACGTGATCTCGCCGCGGTCGACGCGCCCGTGGCT
>JACCUV010000361.1 GCA_013698495.1 Chloroflexia bacterium | reverse complement strand
TTGCTGGACGAGCCAACGCGCGGGATGGATGCCTGGAGAAAGACCGAGTTGGCTGAGCATCTCCAGATGTTGCGACGCCAGGGAGTCGCAATTGTGATCGTCACTCACGATGTCGAACTTGTGGCTCATTGCGCGACGAGAGTGGTGATCCTGGGGAACTCGTGCGCCGTTTCAGACGGTCATCCACGCGCGGTATTAACGGATTCATCGACATATTCGACGCAGATCAACAGGGTGTTCGGAGGCCGCTGGCTGACTGTCGAGGATGTGTTGAGCCGGATCGGACAAGTGTCGATTTGAATTGCCGATTGCAGCATCGTCGCGCTGAGTTCATTGTCCAGGGCTTATTGGCAGATTCGCACTCATTGCGCTTCAGGTTGACCGGCGTGTCATGCATAGTTTGACACCTCCTCAAGCCGTCAGAATGACGGAATGTATGTTTGTGGTTTCTCTATGGGAGTTGCGCTAATGCGGCAAGGGAGCCGAGTCACCTCGGCCGCAACTTGTACAAGTTTGCTTGGAGGATTCAACTATTCGGTGTCGAGATTCTCCAGGCGGTACCGATTCTCCGGATCCCAGAGCATCCATCCCGAAACCCCATGCGCGTTGGCGGCCTCGATCTGGGCGCGGACCTGGGCCGCCCCATACGAGGTCTGGCCGAAGTAGTCGAAATCCTGCAACCACGGTCGAATCTGCAGGGCGTGCCCGCCGAGTCGCTGGACGCCACCCTGAAGGCTAATGTGGACCATCTCGTACGGAAAGTCGTTCGGATGCCCGGGCAACCCGAACTGACCGACAGAGTAATGGGATGGGTAGACCATTGGACTCAGGTAGTCGACGAATTCGGCCAGCCGGGTAAAGTTTTGGCCGATGCCGAGGTCGTCATCGACGACCATCGTGAACCCGAAAACGTCGGCCGATTGTTTGGCGCCGGTTGGCAGGAGACGCTGTCTCGAGAGCGCCAGAAATCCTTCGATCGCCTGTTCCCTTCCCTGTTGCGAGTACTCGGCTCCGAAATCCATGGTCGAGAGGTCGCCGTCGGTCGGAAAGCGCACGTAGTCGTACTGGATTTCGTCAAAACCATGATTGGCGACCTCAACGGCGAGGTCGATATTCGGCTCCCAGAGTTCCTGAAGCATCGGATTCACCCAGGCAACGCCGTTGATGTCGCGCCACGGTTCTCCGGTGTTGAGATCGGTGATCGCGAGGTGTGGGTACACACTGGCGACCGTGCTGTCCTTGAACACGACGAGCCGGGCGATCGTGTAGATGTCGTTGTTCCGGAACTCCTGCAGCAGGGAGGAGATGTCGTACGCGGGTCGGACTGTTCCCGCGTCGCGAAAAAAGGCGACCTGGCTGTCGTAGTAGACCCACTCTTCCTTGATGTCGATGACAACGGCGTTGGCGTTGGTGGAGTTGACGATGTCAATCAGGCGATCGAGCTGAGCCTCCGAGGTGGTGACGGTGGGGTTGAGATAGAGGGCGCGGATCGGACGCAGACTGAGCGCAACCTCAATCGGGCCATCGAGTTCGGACACGGGCGCCGTCCAGTCGTCGTAGCCCGCGGCGCCGATCCGAAGCGATTGATTCAGGTCCGAAGTCGAGCCCTGGAGACTGAACATCCCGTTGGCGTCGGTAATCGCCAACTCGGATCCGTCGGTCACGCGTGCCCGGTAAACCGGCTCCCCGTTGAGATCGGTGACGGTTCCCTCGATTGAGTTAGCAATCTCATGGGGGACTGATTGGTTTGCCGAGACCGTGAGGGCGCCGTGAATGAGCAGGGTGATGGCGAGTCCCGCAAACAGTGCGGTCGCTACCCAGAACGTGTGGACCGCGTGGTGGACCTGTTCCATTCGGAACACATTGAAATCGAACGTACGCTGACGCGGCCCGGCTGCGCCGGTATCCAGCAGGGCCCATTCTTCCTTCGTCCGGATGACGGTTGGAGAGTGAATGGCGCATTGGATAACTTCGGAGGCGTAGCGATGATTTCGGGCCAGGATTGGAACGTATTCCCTAATTTGGTCATCTGTCATACTCAATCCAGTCGAGCAATGAGCGTGCAGGAACGACGAACTCGACGGCCGGTGACTGTCACGCCTGGAGTGAGGATGGCCCCGGGCGTCGCCATGAGCGTCGAACCAGGTGTCGCCAATGACGTGGCCACGGGTGTCGCCGCTTTCTGCGTCCCCTGCGACGGGTCGGGAGCAAGCGCCCCGGGATGGTAAACGTTGTTCGGATCCCACAACATCCAACCCGAGGCGCCCGATTCTTCCACGGCC
>JACCUV010000342.1 GCA_013698495.1 Chloroflexia bacterium | reverse complement strand
CCCTGCGCGAACGGATCACGAAGATGATCCGAACGCATCGACCGGATGTGATCGTCACCCACGATCCGTTCCGTCCCTACGCGTTGCATCCCGATCACCGGGCGGTCGGAACCGCCACCCACGATGCGGTGTATCCAACCGCCCGCGACCACTTGTGCTTTCCAGATCATCTGGCGTCCGGTCTCGAACCGCACAGGACAGCCGAAATCTGGTACTTCGGCACGGAGTCGCCAGACATCCACATCGACATCACCGACACCTTCGAAGACAAGATTCATGCCCTCAAGGCGCACAAGACGCAGGTCGGTGACGGGGAAGGTATGGCCGACCGGCTCCGGGGCTTCTCCACCGAGTTGGCCAAGGACCAGCCATTCGAGCTTGCGGAAGCCTTCAAGGTCACCAAAATGCGGACCTGATCGAAGATGCCAGCGACTGCGCCACGGCAACGCGCGATTGCCCACGGTCGACGCAGCTTCGGCAGCAGCTGGCGACCTGCATCGATTGTCGAGGCGCCCGGGCGCCTCGAACTCCTCGGCAATCACGTTGACTACAACGGCGGGCTGGTCCTGGCCGGGGCGATCGACCGCGTGGTGGCGGTAGTAGCGGGACACGATGCGGGCGACGACTCGATCCAGTTCACCGCGGCCGATCTGTCCGAGAAGGTCGTCAGCATCGACATCGGGGCCTGCCGCGACTGGCGTCATCGCGATGGCGCCGTTGGACCGAATCACTATGTGCGCGGTGTACTCGCCTCGCTGCTCGCACGGGAGCATCCCGTCAATTCCGGTCTGCAACTATCCGTTGCCGGCGATGTGCCGCTGGGCTTTGGCATGAGTTCATCGGCGGCCCTCTGCGTGGCGCTGGCGATGACCCTCTCCACCACCGAACTCGAACCGCCCGCGCTGGTTGCGGTCGCCCGCGATGCCGAACATCGCTGCGGGAGCCCGGTTGGCGCCATGGATCAATCGGTGGCGGTCGCGGGTGGCGTGATCCTGTTTGACGGACGCGACGCCAGCTTCTCGTCAATCGCGCCGGACCTCGGCAACTTCGTGTTTGCTGTGGCCGATTCCGGGGTTACGCATGCGCTCGGTCAATCGTCGTATTCCACACGGGTTGCCGAGTCGCAGGAGGCGTTGAACACGATTCGGTCCCTGGCTCTTCCCGACCTTCAGTCGCTGGGTGAGCTCGCGCAGGATGTCTGGGCAAGCGTCAGGTCTGCCCTGGCAAATCGGCTGATTCCGGTCCATGTCTCGCGGGTCGAGCATGTCGTCACCGAAGTCGAACGGGTGCGAATTGGACTCAAGGCCGTGAATGCGTCGAATTGGGACCGGTTCGGGCAACTGATGACAGAGTCGGGGCGATCCTCCAACGAGCTGTATGAAATCAGCCACCCGGATGTGGAGGCGCTCGTTGCGGAGCTGCTTGCGATCGAGGGCGTGGCTGGAGCGCGGATGATGGGCGGCGGGGAGGGCGGTCCGGCCCTGGCGCTGATCGATCGGGAGGCGCTCACTGAGGCGCGCGACATCCTGAGTCGGGGATTTTTCCAGAGCCATCCTTCGCACCTCGATGGCGAGCGGCTGCAGGCGTGTAGTTTTGGTCCCGGCGCACGGAAGGAGACGTTGGAATGACAACCAGCCGGTGTGGATTGCGCTAATACCCGCGCTCGACATCCACAACGTTGAGCAGGTCTTCGCCGGCCTGGTAGCGCCGGACGTTTTCGGTGAAGAGGGCCAGAGCGCGCTCGTGAAATCTGGGCGTGGCGCCCGCGGTGTGACCGGTGAGGATCACATTTGGCGCGTCCCACAATGGATCGTCCTCGGGCAGGGGTTCCGGTGTAGCGACATCGAGACCTGCCCCGGCAAGCTTGCCGGAAGTCAGAGCGGCGACCAGATCCGGCTGGACAACGCTCGTACCGCGACCGACATTGTAGAAATGGGCGCCATCCTTGAACCTGCTGAACCGCGCCTGGTCGAACAGTCCGACCGTTTCAGACGTGTGCGGAAGGCTGCTGACGACATGGTCTGCTTCACCCAACACAGTGTCCAGATCCGTTATTGAGACTACCTTGTCCACTGCTGTACCCTGGCGATCGGCCGGGGGCGTGCGCCGGACACCGATCACCCGCATGCCGAACGCCTTGAGCCGGGCGGCCGTCTCCAGGGCAATGTCGCCGAGTCCGACAAGGACAACAGTTTGGCCACCCAGTTCGAACACGGTTTCGATCCCGACCCCGCTCTTCCAGCGATGCTCACGCTGGGCGTCGAGGACTGTCGGGAGTCCGCGAGCGAAGGCGAGCATCATGCTGGCGACGTGTTCGGCCATGTTTGGGGCCATCACGCCGCTGCCATTGGTCAGCATGATCCCGCGATCGGCAAACCCATCGTCGAGCATCCGTTCGACGCCGGCGCCAAGTGTCTGGATCCACTTCAGCCGAATGGCCTTGTCCAGCATTTCGCCGGATGAAAACCCCCAGATCAGGATGGCGTCGACGTCGGCGATGTTCGACGCCGCATCGTCCGGTTCGACGTGGACAAACTCGATTTCCGGGAATTGGGCGATGAGGTTGGACGTTTCGAATTGGCCCGAGTCGCCGACGGCGATCAGCACACGGGATAGCGGTGGACGACCTGGCACGGTTGCGGTGCTCCTTCACGATGCCACAACGGGAAGTGCTCTATCCCCCGATTTGGGACATCCCGCGAATGGTGTGGACATCGCCTTCTGCCACGCGATGACCCCATGGCTTGTACCAGACGCCACCGCGAATCCGCTGGAGCATGTCGTCATCTGTAGCACCGGCCCGCATCATGTCTCGCAAGTTCACCTCATCGGGACGCAGGAGACAGAGTCGGAGATTGCCATCAGACGTCAGGCGGACCCGATTGCACGACTCGCAAAACGGTTCGGAGATCGGCGAGATAAATCCGATTGTGCCTTTGGACCCCGGAATTCGCCAGGTGCGGGCTGGGTCCGAGGGGTCGGCATCCACCTCCTCAAGTGGGCCAAACTCGTCTTCCAGCCGGGCCTGCGTTTCGACGGAGGTGACGAGTCCTTCGTCGTAGACGATGCCAACACCCTCCATCGGCATGATCTCGAGGAATCGCACTTGCCACGGCCGGTCGATCGTGAGCCGGGCCATGTCCGCGACATCGCGATCGTTTTGGTCGCGAACCACGACCGAGTTGAGTTTGATCGGGGTCAACCCAACCGTTTCAGCCGCCTCGATCCCTTGCCAGACCAGATCGAATCGACCACCGCGGGTCATCGACTTGAACTTGACGGGATCGAGGGTGTCGATGCTGACATTGACCCGATCGAGACCGGCGTGCTTGAGATCGGCGGCAATTCGGCCAAGCAGCAACGCGTTGGTCGTCATCGATAGTTCCTTGATGCCAGGAAACGATTTCATTTTCCGGATCAGGTCAACGAGGTGAGGTCGAATCGTCGGCTCGCCGCCCGTGAGGCGGAGTTTGGTGAAGCCAAGTTGGGCGCACAGGCCCACGGTTCGAATCAGTTCCTCGTCGGTGAGCATCTCTTCTCGCGGTTGAAACTTCATGCCGATCGCGGGCATGCAATAGAGACATCGGAAATTGCAGCGATCGGTCAGCGAGATGCGAAGGTAATTCATGCGACGCCCGAATTGGTCGCGCACGCCTTTGGCGGCGACTGGATCGGTAATCAATCGAACGGCGGTGTCCATGGATTCGTCCTTGTCCGGCAGCGTCGAAGCGGTGTGGGTAGTCAATCGTTGACTACCATGACGCTACAACCTTAGCAAGCACGGGCGAATCGGTCAAGATGCGCGTTCCGGCGCGGTGTTCAGGAAATGGCGGTTCCGTTGGCGGTGAGATAATCGAGGATTTGGTCCAAATTCTCGATGCACATGATCGCGACTGTGTCACCCGGTTGCGCAAGCTCGAGCGCAAGATCGAACGCAACATGCTCGTTTGGCACGACTCTTACATCTTCATGATTGGCGAGGCGTGCGCCAGTGAGAATCAGGTCCACGATTGCGCCGCTGGACCTTCCGCGCAAATACTTCTCCGTATCCTTGGCGATCACGATGTCGGCCTGCTCGCCACCCAGCCTGCCAAGCTCAATGATCGCCTCATCGGGCCGATCCCCGGCCGTGCCGATCGCGGCGATCAGTGCGCAACCGTCCGCCGTGAGACCTCGGCCCAGCTTCAACAGGTGTTTGAGGCCCGCCGCATTGTGTGCAAAATCGACGATCACGGTTGTCCCATTCAGCTCAAACACATTCAACCGGCCTCGATTCTGGTCCGGTTTGTTGCGGAACTCGATCAAGCCGCGTCGCACGTCGTCGATGTCCAGCCCTATCGCCAGCGTGGCGGCGGCGGCGCACAAGGCATTTTCGAGCATGTGCTCGGCCTTGCCCTTGAACGTGATCGGGATGTCGTGGAGATCGGCCAGAATCTCTTCGCAGCCGTCGTGTCCAAAGTGCACGGTGTCGCCGTCGACCCACAGCGCCCAGCCGCCAGACGCGTGGTGGGCCACAACCTCGGGTTGGCCGCGTTCCCGTGAAATCAGGAACGGACGGCCACGGATCGCCCGCCGCATTCCCATCACGAGCGGATCGCCAGCGTTCAGGACTACAAATCCATCGGCCATTGTGACTGCCGCAACGACCTGTTTGACGCGGGCAAGTTCTTCCACGCTGTAGACGCCTTGCAGGCCCAGGTGGTCGGCGGTGACGTTGGTGACGACGCTGACATCGTTGCTCTCGTAGCCGAGACCCCGCAGCAGAATGCCGCCACGGGCCGTTTCGAGGACCGCAATATCGAGGTCGGGTTCTTCGAACACCCGCGCCGCGCCCGCGGGACCGGTGTAGTCGCCCTCCATCACCGGATTGCCTTGAACTATGACGCCGGACGACGATGTCCAGCCCACTCGTTTCCCAGCGCCCATCAGGATCGACGCGACGAGCCGGGTAGTCGTGGTTTTGCCGTTGGTGCCGGTGATGCCGATGATCGGGATGCGGCGCTCGTCGTCCCGCAGCATCGCCGGGGCATCGTCGCTCGTAACTGGGTTCTCGGCGAGCGCGGTCAACTCTGTCATGCGCGAATCGAGATTCGAGATAGCTCCAGACACGACGTCGAACGCGGTCTGCGCCAACGCCATCGCCAGCGCCCTCCTATCCCAGGAAAATGCGATCGCGTAGTGGTTGGGGGTTTCCATCGGCCGCGTCACGACCTCTGGACGATCGAGTCCCAGGCGGTCGTGAAGGTCGTATACAACCCCGGTCAGGAGCGTCGTCAACCGCTGGAGGGTGACGGGAACGAGGGTTGAGTCGCCAGGCGACTTTTCATGGGCGAAGTCGGTCGCGAACGCGTCAGCGGCTGCTGGCGACTCGCCGCCAGTGTCGAGTTCGAGCTTGATCGCGGGCCGGAGCATGAACAGGTTCGGACCGTCGAGGTCGCGAATCTCAGCGATCTTCATCGAACTCCTCTTCCACGCCGCGGATTCCGGGAACCGGTCGATTTACGAGTCGAGCGAATTGCGCAGAAGGCAGGCCACTTCAGGTGGCGACGATCTGGATCGAAACGACAAGCATGTTGTACAGCGCATGGGTGATCACTGCCGAGGTGGCGCCGAAATATTTCCGTTGAACTCCGAACAGGATGCCCACCCCAAACAGCCCAAGGAGCACGAATGACACATCGTACTGTATGTGAAGCGATGTCCAGAACAACGCGGCGATCACGATTCCGAAGCGAGGCTGGATGGCGCCGCGGAACAACACTTCCTCGCCAATACCGGCCGATAAACCGATCAAGAGGGCCCCGATCGGGTTGGTCAGCCCGCTTGTCAATTGCTCCATGGTCTCTTCGAGGTTGTCGACCACATCCGGTTGGAAGGCAACGGTGAGGGCAGAACCGACCAGGCTCACGGCGAAACACGGGAGTACCATGCCGACACTGATTGCGACCGTTTTCAGGTCAGGAATGTTGAGTCCGAGTCGTCGCGTGGCTTCCTGACCGGTGCGGTGGACGCGATAGCCAACGGCCACGTAGGCGATCGCCACGAACGTGACGGCGTTGAGAATCAGCCAGAAGAGGCTGCTGGTGAGACCACCGTCGCCGAGGCCGCCGACATCGGCTGGCCCGGATTGCAACGCCGAGATCACGAAGAACGACATCACCCAGAGGGTCAGTCCCAATCCGCAGAGATCGATCGGCGAGTTTGGGTCCATCGGCGTGAATTTGGCGATGAGCTTGCGGAACGGGCTGAACAGCGGCACGAGAAACGCCACGCCGCTGGCGAGGATGAATGGCCCCTCGGCAAGGTCCGTGGTCGTTGTCAGAGCCGTTCCGGCAACGGTCAACAGTCCGCCAGGCAGCCCAAATAACAGGTAGATCCCGACAATCGCCGATCGATCGGTTTGGGCCTTGTGCGCCCAGTAGACAAGTCCGTAGATCGCGGCAATCACGATTGCGGTGGAAACCAGGGCGATGATGGCGTCAATCATGAATGAAGAGTGGACCTTGCATGTGTAGC
Organism: Chloroflexia bacterium; assembly: GCA_013698495.1. Classification (GTDB taxonomy): domain Bacteria; phylum Chloroflexota; class Chloroflexia; order Thermomicrobiales; family UBA6265; genus JACCYX01. The sequence goes on along the minus strand of JACCUV010000342.1, from coordinate 3,782 downwards.
GTCACGGCGCCAAATCGAACCGGGAGCGCCCCATGGCCTCCCTCCTTACGAGTTGACCGCAAAAGTCAGGCAACCCGGCGGGAAGTATATCGTCGCAGGCGCCGTGGGCATGGGAGGAATGTGCCACGATGCTAGACTGAGTCCAGTGACGCACCAGCAAGGTTCCGCATCGTCATTGTCTTTGATGACACCGGAGAAGCGTCGTGGACCACGAGGCTCTGGATGGCGCCCTCGATCCACTGGCGGCTCACAGCTATCCAAGCGTCACCCTGAGTGGTGTGTCAAGCATTCGTTGACACTTCCCCAACCGTCACTCTTCCTTCGTCAGAATGACGATACTCGGAGATGCCGCTCGGCATTGGAAAGCGTTCTCTGGGAGACAAATCAGGTGACGGATCGTGGATCGGACAGTCTCAAGCCAAAATCAACCAAGCCCAAACGTGGCGGTCTCGGTAGAGGAATCGACTCGCTGATCCCGACGTCGACGTCCACATCGCGCCCTGAATCCGAAGCATCCGGAAACGGAATGCGCGAAGTCGACATCGACGACATCCAGCCGAATCCCTACCAGCCCCGAACTCGCATGGATCGACGTCAACTGGAGGACCTCGCGGAGTCGATTCGCGTCCACGGGCTGATTCAACCGCTGCTCGTCGCCGCCAACCGGAGTGGCGACGGTTGGACAATCATCGCCGGCGAGCGGCGTTGGCGGGCAGCGCGGATCGCGGGTTTGCGCCAGCTTCCGGTGGTGGTCAGGGACGCGATCCCGCAATCGATGCTCGAAATCGCGATCGTCGAAAACGTCGTCCGCGCAGATCTCTCGGTGCTCGAAGAGGCGGTCGCGTTCCGCCAATTAATCGACGACTTCGGCCTCTCCCAGCAAGAGGTCGCGGATCGCGTCGGACGCTCCCGCACGAGCGTCGCCAACATGTTGCGCTTGCTCACTGCGCCGGACAGGATACGTGAAGCGCTCGCCGCCGAGCAAATCACCGAGGGGCACGCCCGCGCGATTCTCGGCGCCCCGGAGACCGCGGATCAATTGGCCCTGCTTACGATTACGATCGAGAAAGAACTCAATGTGCGCCAAACCGAGGCGCTGGTGCGAACCTGGTCCGAGAAAAAACCAAAGGCAGACGCTTCGTCGGCCGAACGCGATCCAGACGAGGTTCGCATTGAGGACAAGCTGCGTTCGGCGCTTGGTACTCGCGTCGCCTTGCGCAAGACGCCTGGAGGCGCCAGTGGTTCGCTCACGATCCAGTTCTTTTCCGACGAACAACTCCAGGGCATCTACGATCGGCTCATCGGCGAAGAGTTGTGGTAGGCACGCGGTATCATTTGCGCGTGCAATGGGCAAGCCACCTTGCCCTATCGACTTGCACGCGATCCACAGATAGAGGAATTCTCCATTCATGGCAACCCGCGAAGACATTACCCGCTCCCTCCATGAAACTGTTGAACGCGTCGGGCTGGTAAGGGGGCGACTTTGACCTCGCCAGCGACGAACGCGAAGTCGCCGACCTCGAGCGCCGCAGCGCCGAACCCGGCTACTGGGACAATCAGGATGTCGCCCAGCACGAGATGCGACGACTGGGCGAACTGAAGAGCGACCTCGAAACCTGGGACAAGATCACCCAAGCCAGCGACGACCTGACCGTCCTGCTGGAGATGTCGAACGAAGACTCTGCCCTTCTGGAGGAGATTGAGTCGGAACTGGACGCCATCCTGACGCAGCTCGACTCGCTCGAGTTGCAGTCGGCGCTCGATGGTCCGCACGATGGCTCGAACGCGATTCTGGTGATCCATTCCGGGGAAGGCGGTGTCGACGCCCAGGACTGGGCCTCGATGCTATCTCGAATGTACCTGCGGTGGGGGCAGCGGCGCGGTTTCAAGACCGATCTGCTCGACTCCACTGCTGGCGACGAAGCCGGGATCAAGAACGCGACGATCGAGGTCCAGGGTCCGAACGCCTACGGCCTGCTCAAGGGCGAGGGTGGATCGCACCGCCTCGTACGCCTTTCTCCATTTGATTCCGCGCATCGCCGGCACACGGCATTTGCCCTGGTTGAGGTGATTCCTGAAATCGAAAACGACACCGAAATCGACCTCAAGCCAGACGATGTCCGCGTCGACACCTATCGCTCGTCGGGCGCCGGGGGCCAGCACGTCAACAAGACCGACTCGGCGGTGCGGTTGACGCACTTGCCGAGCGGAATTGTCGTGACCTGCCAAAACGAGCGGAGCCAAACCCAGAATCGGGAAACGGCCTACAAAATCCTGCGTTCCCGATTGCTCGAGTTGAAACTGAAGGCGGAGGCGGAAGAGCGCTCGGAATTAAAGGGGACGCTCACCGCCGCGGGGTTCGGAAGCCGCATCAGGAGTTATGTCATCCATCCCTACACCCAGGTCACCGATCATCGCACGGAAACGAGCGTCGGGGACGCGCAGCGCGTGCTCGATGGCGGGCTCGACCCGTTCATCGACGCCTACTTGCACATGCTGATCACCCCGGCCGAGGTTGCGACGTGATTCAGCGGGCCCGAGTAAACCGAATCGCCTTGAACTCGATCTCGGTTGTTTTGGCGGTTGTCATGCTGGCGGCAATGGCGCCTGTCTTCACCTTGGCCCAACCGGCGACGGAAGAAATCACCGAGATAGACGCAAGTTCCGAAGTGGAAATCGACTTTCCGCGCGGCATCGTGATTGACGCCGACCTTGAGTGGGACGTGACAGACGACGACATCGAACTCGAGCTGCTCTACTCAACGGCAGGCAGCGAAACGGAGACGCTCATCTTCGTCCCGTACGAGGTCGCATACCCGGTACAGGTTGAGATCGCGATCGACCTCCAATCGGCATTTGTGCCATCTGGCGTCGAGATCGACTTTCGCTGGCGCTTGGTCGACGATCGGGAAGTGGTCGCCGAGTCCGAATCCGAGTCCACCATCTGGTTCGACGATCGCTGGGACTGGCGGCAGCTCGAATCCGACCAGGTGCGCGTTCACTTCTACGACCTCGACGAGGCGTTTGCCCAAGAAATTCTCGATTCGGCCCAGTCGACCGTGTCGGAACTCGAACAACGGTACCGACTCGATCGCAGCGCGCCGCTCGACGTCTGGATCTATCCATCGTCAGCGGATTTCCGAAGCGCCCAGCAACCGAACTCGCGTGAATCCGTCGCTGGCGCGTCGTATCCCGGCTACTACCTGATCGTCGCCGTGATCCCGAATGGAAACTCGGGGGAAATCGGGCGCGTGATTCCGCACGAGGTCAGTCATCAGGTACTGTTTCAGGCGACCGAGAATCCGTTCACCAATCCCCCACTCTGGTTTGACGAAGGGATGGCCACGCATTTTCAGGTCGGTGGCACAAGCGGCTACATGGAGATGGCGATCCAGGCGCATCGGGACGATGCCCTGTTCGATCTAGGCTCGCTCGATGCCAGCTTTCCGTACTTGCCCAGTCAGGCGACTCTTGCCTATGCGGCAAGCTGGACCGCCCTCGAGTACATCGAGGTGACGTATAGCGACGAGGGGATTGCCGCGTTGATCGACGCGTTCGCGACTTGGGCGCCCTACGATGAGGCAATGACGAACGCGATCGGCGTCGATGGCGATCGATTGAATGACGACTGGAAGGCGTGGATCGCGGCTCGGTCGGACTAATCCGTGGTCGCTGACAAGGACGGGACATGTACTGGACCAAAAAGCACGTTATGGTATGTACTGCCGTGCACTGCAATCAGAAGGGCGCAATGGATGTGGCCGGGCGGCTGCGGCTGGCTG
>JACCUV010000260.1 GCA_013698495.1 Chloroflexia bacterium | reverse complement strand
GAGTGGTCGGCTCGTGGACTGCCTGGAGTATGGATTGCGATCCGACCAGTGGCGAGCATGATGGTTGTTATTGGGAGGTAGGGAGGGAGGGTGTGCGGATGGTGAACTCGCCATCGGACGAGCGACTACACAATGCACCTGTGCTTGCTCCTCGCCTCAGACTTGGCGACACGATTGGCATCGTCAGCCCGTCGTGGTTCGGTGGCGAGGCGTTTGTGCCCCGGGCAGAGCGCGGCATGGCGCAGTTGAAGCGGCTCGGATTCAATGTCCGCGTCGGCTCACATGCGTTCAACAATCGCGGTCACGTATCTGATACGCCAGAGAACCGGGTTGCCGATCTTCATGAGATGTTCGCCGATCCGGAAATCAGGGCCATCATCGCCACTATCGGCGGCAATCACAGTTGTCACCTGCTGCCTCTGATTGACTGGCAACTGATCCGGGACAACCCGAAGATCTTCATGGGATTTTCGGACATGACTGTGCTCAATCTCGCGATCTGGTCGCACACAGGTTTGGTGACGTTCAATGGTCCGGCGCTGCTCACAGACTGGGCCGAGTTTCCGGAGATGTCCGCTTTTTCACAGGATAACGCGATGCGAGCGATCTGCGCGCCAGAACCGATGGGCGACCTGGCGCCCTCCACGTGGTGGACCGAGGAGTTTCTCAATTGGTCGACCGGCGAAGACTCCACACGAGCGCGGCGCCAGACGCCATCTGAAGGATGGAGGTGGTTGCGTCCTGGCAAGGCAAGTGGTCCGTTGCTTGGAGGCTGCCTCGAAACCATGCAACATCTCCGGGGCACGCGGTTCTGGCCAGACTTCACTGGGGCGATCCTGTTTCTGGAGACGTCCGAAGAGCGGCCAACACCTGAGGATGTCGATGGCATGTTGATGGGTTACGAGAATATGGGAGTGTTCGACCAGATTCGCGGGCTGGTGTTTGCCCGGCCCTACGGGTATGCGGACGACGACAAACGCCGGCTACACGACGTGGTCGTCGAACGAACCGCGAAGGGCGACTTTCCAGTAGTTGCTGATGTCGATGCAGGCCATACGACCCCGCTGCAGACCTTGCCAATTGGATGCAAAGCGTTGCTCGATTCGGAGCACAACCGCTTCGCGATCATGGAAGCGGCTGTTCGCTAGCCTGGCTCATTTACAAGATCTTGCGCCATTTGTGATCAACATAGCGACGCCCAAGTCTGGAATACCAATTTCTGGTATAAATTGACTGAGACTGGAGGTAGATTCATGACGCGGAACACATCGGTCTTGCTGGGCGATCACTTCGTCAATTTCGTCGACGAGCAGGTGGAGTCTGGACGCTATGGCTCTGCAAGCGACGTCTTGCGGGCTGGACTACGTCTCCTTGAGGATTACGAAACCCGGTTGGAAGCGTTGCGTTCGGCGCTGATCTATGGTGAGCAGAGCGGTCCTTCTTCTCCGCTCGACCTTGAGCAGTTTCTGGCGACCAAGCGCGCCAGTTGCCGTGGATGAAGAATCTTGTATTCTCGCCCCGTGCACAAGTTGACCTCGACGAAATCTGGGTATACACAGCCAACCACTGGGACATCGGTCAAGCGGATTTTTATGTCCGCGGGATCGTTGACGCGTGCTTGGCGGGTGCACGAGGCTCCCGTATCGGTAGGAATGCCGACGACATACGACCGGGCTACAGCAAAATTGCGATTGTCTCGCATGTCGTGTTTTACAAGGAGAGCGCATTGGAGATCGACGTCGTTCGCGTCCTTCACCAACGAATGGATCTGCCCGCTCATCTTGACTAACCGACCCGTCGAACTTGTGTGGTGGAACTGGACGCCTGATTGGTGCCTCCCCTGCCCGCGACCATTCGCGGGCAGGGTTGAGCGAAGCGACGACTCAATTCTGGAAGGTCGGTTCGGGAACGGTTGTCGGTTCGCGGAAGTCGAGGATGTTGCCGTCGGCGCCGGTGAAAAATGCCTGGCGGCGCCCTCCACGGCGACAACCCTGGCGACCACCTCGCTGACCCCTGCCGCCCAGCCAGGTGAAGTCGCCTTCATCCATTTCGCCGGATTCTCTTGCGTGCGGGTTCACCACGAGCAAGCGAGACCCATACGCCAACATCACCGAAGCCTCGCCGATGCCAATCGCCTGACCGAACGAGCCTGCGCCGTAGTGCTGGTAGGCGGCGGCGTAAAGGTCGCGCGCGGTCGCCAGCAGGTAGGCGACATCGGCATCCGGATCGGCGCCAAGTTCGGCGTCGATCCGATCGACCTCGCCATGGGCGTGGGCCAGCACATGACTCGAAATACCTTCTTGCGACGGCAGCGGCGTGGAATGAATTCCAGCCTTGATCAACGTTGACGCGGCGCCGGAGGTCATCAACGAGACCACGGCATACTGGATGCTGGATTCGTCGCTGGCGCCAACCGTGGCGCGGTCGAGGAAGCCACTGGCGCGGACGACGAGAGCGTCGATCGCGGTGGTGTCGATCTGGCCGGCGACGGCCGCGAGGTCGGTTTGGACGATGTCGAGCGCCAGCGACGCACGTTCGATGGCGCCGTCCAGCAGCCGTTCCCGTTTTTCACCGCTATCGGAGGGTTCCGACGGTGTAGTTTCCTGGGCGAAGAGGCGTGGGCTGAGCACAGTGGCGGCGAGCGCCGCCCCGAGGGTACTGGCGATTGCGGT
>JACCUV010000310.1 GCA_013698495.1 Chloroflexia bacterium | reverse complement strand
GCCCGCTCGGTTGAGTGGGCTGCTGGCGTGCGTGGGCAGAGCATGTCGAACCAACCCTACGCCCATATCCAGGCTCACGCCACAACTGCGGCCCCGGTCGATGACGCGTGGCATTTGCTGACCGACTGGCCCGTCCAGTCGCGCTGGATCCCCTTCACAAAGGTGACGAACGACAACGCCACTCGTGGCGCCGGCGCCCGGTTTACCGCTCGTACCGGATTTGGTCCTCTTGGATTCGACGACTCCATGGAACTCACGGCGTGGAATCCACCCATTGGGCAGGGGTCCGGCCACTGTCACATCCGCAAAACGGGCCGGTGGATTCGGGGAACCGCCACAATTCAGATTGCTGCCACGTCTGGGACCACGTCCCCAACCACCATCGTCTGGACCGAAGATGTCCGTATCGCCGGGGTTTCTGCGGCATTCAATACCATCCTCCGCGCGTTTGGCGGGATTCTATTCCGACGTGCGCTGCGGTTAGCAGTGCGGGAACTGGACGAAATCAGTCGAGGCTCCTCTCGATTCTGACATGCGCGCGCTTCACTGGCATACTGGGCGGCGAGAAAACCAACGCGTGCACTCGCGCTGAAAGGTTCAGGAGTGGAAGATTTTCGGAAATTCGATGAACGGCGCCTCGAGCGCCAAGCCCGCTGGCTCGGCGAATTGCGGGCCTGGCGCAACGCGCTGGTCGAGCCGGTTCCGGCGTGGACCTTCACCGGCGCCGATGGAGTAGAGCACGAGATCGGGATCGGCGATCCGTGGCCAAGCGTCGACACGCCGGTCACGCTAAAGGCGGTCGCACGAGTTCCCGACGGGTGGGCAGGGAGCCCGGTCGAAGTGGAACTCTGGCTCGGCGGCGAAGGCTTCGTCAAACTCACTCCTGGTCATCAGGAAGGGCTCAACGCGTACCATCACGACTTCAAGGTCACGGAGAAGGCCCAAGGCGGCGAGGTAATCGAGATCGACGCCGGCGTTGTCCCCAAGGGCATGTTTGGCGCCCACATCGACGCGCCCAGGCTAGACCGGGCAATGCTCACCGTGCCTCATTATCAGGTCCGCTCCCTTGAAACCGACCTCAGGATGCTCATTCAAACGGCCGAACAACTCAAGGATCACGACATCTTCTCCCACCTGCTCGACCTGGTCGACGACGCGTACCGGGCATTGGCTCCGCATTGGCCGACGAGCACGGAGATCGCCAGGGTGCGCTACATCTCTGGTGATGCGGCGGGGGGAGCCCACCGCAATCTGGGATCGGGCGATTGGGGTCAGCCCGGGTTCGAGGGCACGCTGGTCGTTTCCGGAATCTGGCACATCCCACCGCCGGCGGGCGTGTTCGAGCCGCTCGCCGACGAGGCATTGCGGGCGACCGATGCCGCGCGCGCGGCGATCGCGAATGGGCTCGACAAGCTCAAGGCGCAGTACCCGCCGATCGGAAACATCCTGCTTACCGGTCACGCCCACATCGACCTCGCATGGTTGTGGCCCGTCGCCGAAACCCGGCGCAAGGTGCGGCGGACATTCTCCAGCGTTCTCCACCTGATGGACGAGTACGAGGACTTCACATTCAACCAATCGTCCGCTCAAGCCTATGCCTGGATCGAGGACGATGACCCCGAGGTCTTCGCGCGGATCAAGGAACGTGTTGCCGAGGGGCGCTGGGACGTGGTCGGCGGCATGTGGCTCGAACCGGACAGTCAGGTGACCGGAGCCGAGGCCTATGTGCGGCACGTGTTTTACGGACAACGGTACTTCGAGAAGCACTTCGGCATCCGCAACGACACGGCCTGGTTGCCCGACGTTTTCGGTTTCTCCGGCAGCATCCCCCAGGTCCTGATCGATGGCGGCATCACCCGCTTCTTCACGATCAAGGTCAACTGGAGCGAGGTCAATCCGTTTCCGTACGACATCTACTGGTGGGAAGGACTCGACGGCAGCCGCGTGCTGGCGCATCACTTCGACAATCCGGGCCAGGGCTACAACGGCAACATCACGCCCCTCGATACATTGGGCACATGGAAAAACTTCAAGGGCAAGCGTCTCCACGATCAAACCCTGCTCTCGTTTGGTTGGGGTGACGGGGGAGGTGGGCCGTCCGATGAGATGCTCCAGAACTACGCGCGGATCAAGGACTACCCTGTCCTGCCGCGCTTGCGAATGGGCAAGGTCGAGGAATTCTTCGACAATCTCCCAACCGAGAACGTGCCCATCTTCGTCGGCGAACTGTATCTCGAACTTCACCGAGCGACTCTGACGACGCAGGGTCCGGTCAAGAAGCTCAATCGGGAGTCCGAGCATCGCCTCGCCGAAGCAGAAGCTTTCGCGGCGATCGCCTCTCTGGATGGCGCCAAGTATCCTGGCGAGCGGCTCGACTCGGCCTGGCAGTCACTGCTTTTGAACCAGTTCCACGACATCCTGCCGGGGTCATCGATCCACGAGGTCTACGAGGACACCATTCCGGAACTGCGGGACGTTGTTCGAACCGCCACCGAGCTTCGGGACAGTTCGGTCGCATCGCTTTCCGGCGCCGGGTCGGACATCGTTGTCGCCAATCCTTCATTGCACGCGCGTTCGCTGACGGCCGTTGCGGGACCGGGAGTGTCATTGCCAAACGGAATCGGTCAAACGGTCGCGAACGGCACGTTGATCCACGTGCCAGCTGTCTCGATCGGTGGATTCGGGTTGGCGGGTCTGCCCGCTTCGACCGCCAGCGGCGGCGGCGCAACGGTCGGCAAGGGGACCGAAGGGGCGATCCTTCTCGGCAACGATGTCGTCCGCTACACCATCGGTACGGACGGAACGATTGTCGGCGCGTACGACAAGACAGCGCAACGCTCGTTCCTGGCGGATCGCGGCAACCAACTCTGGGCATATGTCGACCGGCCGCGCGCCTGGGATGCCTGGGACATTGACGAAACCTACGACGATACCGGTTTCGAGATTGCCGATGTGGACGAAATGGAGGTCATCGAGGAGGGTCCGTTGCGGGTGGCGGTCCGCGTGACGCGCACATGGCGCAGCTCGTCGTTCGTGCAAACGTACCGGCTGTTGAGCGACTTCAAGCAACTCGAAATCGAAACCGAAATCGACTGGCACGAACGGATGATGCTCGTGCGGGC
>JACCUV010000297.1 GCA_013698495.1 Chloroflexia bacterium | reverse complement strand
CGACATGATTGCTCACCGCGGACCTGTAATGTCGGCGTTTATGGCAGAACTCCGGCAAAAAGCGCAGCGGGCCCATCGTACTGAAGGTCAGGTGCTGATGTGGGCCGGCAGTGGGTCGGCGGGCTGGGAGGCGGGCATCGTCAATCTGCTTTCGCCAGGCGACAAGGTCGTGGCGACTGTGTGCGGCGCGTTCGGGGAACGCTTCGCTTCGCTGGGAACCCGGTTTGGACTCGATGTGCATCGGGTCGAGGTCGAGTGGGGTAAGGCGGTAAAGCCCGACCTGTTCGAGGCCGCGTTGGATGCGGCCGGTCCCGTGGCCGCCGTGTTCGTTACGCACAACGAGACGTCGACCGGCGTCACCAATCCGCTCAAGGAGCTGGCGGCACTGGCCCGAGCCCGGAACGCGCTGATTCTGGTCGATGCTGTGAGCGCGGCCGGGGCAATGCGGCTCGACGTCGCTGAGTGGGACCTCGACTGGGTCTTTTCGGGTGTTCAGAAAGCCTGGATGTGTCCACCGGGAATCATGATGGCGGCGATCAGCGAACGAGCAATGCACGCCTCGAAAGGTGCCGGGTTCACTCGCTTTTACCTCGATTTGGAATCGATGGCGGCGGCGGCGGAGCAGGGCACGACGGCGACGACGCCGGCAGTTTCGCTCCTCTATGCCCTCGATGCGGCGCTCGACGTGATCCTGGATGAAGGTCTGGAACAGGTTTGGGAGCGGCACTGTCGACTCGGCGCCGCATTTCGCTCAGGCCTCGACAGGCTCGGAATCAACGTGTTGGCCGAATCTGGATACGAGTCCGGTTCGGTGACGGCCTTCAGGTCGCCGAGTGGCCTGACAGCGGATGAATTCCAGGCCAGGATTGCCGAGGCGACGGGGATCGTGATTGCTACTGGGCAGGGCCCGCTGGCCGCTACGCACAATCGCGTTGGGCACATGGGCTGGTCCGAGCAACCGGAGATGGACGCGACGCTTGAGGCGATCGCGGCGGCGTTTTGATTTCGAGGCGAGTTTCTTCGTGTTGCGGCGGTTTCCCGGCTCGTTTATACTGACAGCATACCTCCACCAAGGGACAGCCGCTTCGGCGCGATCTCGATGGGATGGAGGTTGCTGCGTGTCTTTTTATTAAGGTAGGTCTATGGACGGTACGGACGTTCGTGAGCACAGCAACGAGAGTGAAACTTCTGAGCAGGTTGAAACTGTGGAGGATCTGGAACTCGCCAACGGTGTGTCGCTCATGGAGCAATTCCTCAGCGATCCAAGCCATGACTACAAAACTCTGAAGTATGGGGATGTCATGGAGGGGATCATCATGCATCTCGATCGGGACGAGCTGCTCGTGGACATCGGGTCCAAGGCAGAAGGCATCGTGCCGGCCAAGGAGTATTCAAGTCTTTCGGCTGAGGAGAAGGACAAGCTGGAAATCGGCGATAGCATCCTGGTCTTCGTGGTGCAACCCGAAAACCCGGAAGGTCATCCCGTCGTCAGCATCGATCGGGCTCGCCAGGAAAAGAGCTGGCGCAAACTGCAGGAGATACACGAGGAAAACAAGGTCATCGAAGCGGAAGTCACCAACTACAACAAAGGTGGACTCCTCGTCAATCTCGATGGCGTGCGCGGATTCGTGCCTGCCTCCCAGGTAAGCGAAATCCGTGGCGGCGACGAGTCCAGCAAGCAGGCCGATATGGCCCGTCTGATTGGCAGCTCGCTCCCTCTCAAGGTTATCGAAATCAACCGGCACCGCAATCGCCTGATCCTCTCCGAACGACAGGCGATTCAGGAACGCCGCGACGTTATGAAAGAACGGTTGATCGAGGAGTTGAAGGAAGGCGAAGTCCGCAAGGGTCGCGTTTCGTCGATCTGCGACTTCGGCGCCTTTGTCGACATCGGCGGCGCCGATGGTCTCGTGCACCTCTCGGAACTTTCGTGGAGCCGGGTGCGGCATCCAAGCGAGCTACTCAAGATCGGCGAGGAAGTCGATGTCTATGTCCTCGGCATCAACGCCCAGGAGAAGAAGATCGCCCTCTCGATCAAGCGCACCCAGGCCGAGC
>JACCUV010000279.1 GCA_013698495.1 Chloroflexia bacterium | reverse complement strand
CGTCTACCAGATGGCGCGCCTCGTCCATATCTCGCCTGCATGCCAAATGCCGGTTGGCCGACGCAAGTTGGCTCACGCATCGTCTACCGCTCGTCCCCAGAGTATTTCGCCGACTTCGCCAGTCTGGCGGCCGAGGCCGGTGTGCGTTTGATTGGCGGTTGCTGCGGCACGACACCCGCCCACATCGCGGCGATGCGCCCCGTGATCGATCGCATCAACAGTACAGACGGGCACATCGAAGCCCTGCCATTGGCGCCGAGCGCTGCCCGCCCCGCAAAGACAACGCCGCTTATCATCATGGCGGCAGACGAGAACACCGGCATTCACAACAGCATCGGCAAGAAGTTCCTCAAGTGTGTCGAAGTCGATCCGCCGAAAGGACTCAACCCCCAAAAATCGCTGGACGGCGCACGGTTGCTCAAATCGGTCGGCGTCGATGCGATCAACGTCGCCGACTCTCCGATGGCGCGGGTGCGAATGAGCGCGATGACGCTCTGCTACCTGATTCAGCACGAGGTGGGCGTCGAAACGATCATTCACTTCACGACGCGTGACCGGTCACTGATGGGATTGCAGTCGGAGCTGCTAGGGGCCCACGCCGCGGGCGTGAGGAACATCCTGGCCCTGACCGGCGATCCGCCGAGCCTCGGCGATTACGCCAGTTCCAGCGCGGTGTACGATGTGGACTCGATCGGGTTAATTCGAATCATTCGCCAAATGAACGATGGCGTCGATTTTTCCGGGGCCTCGATCGGGCGACCGGCTAACTTCACGATCGCCTGCGCGGTCGATCCCACCAAACCCGATTTGGAAGAAGAAGTCCGGCGGCTGCGCACGAAAATCGAAGCCGGGGCCGACTTCGTGATGACGCAACCCATTTTCGATGTCGAGGTCTGGACTGACTTCCTGAAACGCTACGGTGTCGAGCGGCTTCCGATACCGGTGATGGTGGGCATCCTGCCCCTTCAAAGCTCGAAACATGCCGAATTCCTGCACAACGAGGTGCCAGGGATCACGCTTACCGACCGTGCGCGCGAGCGGATGCGCCGGGCTGGGGCTCAAGGTCGCGTCGAGGGCGTCAAAATGGCGCAGGGGTTGCTCCAGGAGCTTGTACCGCACGCTGAAGGCGTATACCTGATGCCATCGTTCGGGCGCTATGAGGTTGCGGCCGAGGTGCTCGACGTGCTCAAGGACGAATCTGTCGCTTCCGCAATGGAATGACCAAGGGTTGACGTGCTACACTGCGGATCGCCCGTTCACCTCAGGGATGAGTGTTGTGAGCGCTTCACTCCGCAACATTTTGGCAGCATTCGGCTGGCGCCAAAGCCAGACCACGCATCGATAAGGATCTGGAATCATGGTTGCCCAGCTCATTCGTTCCATCGAGCAGGAACAGTTCAAGGAAATCCCGCAGTTCGGACCGGGCGACACGGTGCGCGTTCACGCCAAAGTCGTTGAAGGCACACGAGAGCGCATCCAGGTGTTCGAGGGGGTCGTGATTCGACGTCGTGCCGGCGGCATCAACGAGAACTTCACTGTTCGCCGAATCGCCGCCCATGGTATAGGGGTTGAGCGCACGTTCCTTGTCCATTCACCGCGCATTGATAAAGTCGAGGTGACTCGATTCGGACGCGTTCGCCGCGCCAAGCTGTACTATCTACGCGGACGAACAGGCCGGGCGGCGCGAATCGTCGAGCGGCGGCGAGATCTGAGCAAAGGCGCGATCGCCCGATAACGTTCCCAATCGAGGCACACTGTGCGTGTCATTTGGCCGGGGGCGTTCTCACCTCCGGCCATTTTCGTTTCGTCGAAGCCAGGGAGAGACTCGGCAATGGCAACCGCGGCGCCTGTCGATATGTTCAGTTGGGAACGACAGCTTCGGGAGGGCGGGTACCGTTGCATCGCCGGCATTGACGAGGTCGGTCGCGGCGCCCTTGCCGGTCCGCTGGTCGCCGCCGCGGTTGTGATCCCGACCGGCTCGAATGACGATCCCGAGATGACCTCCGGGTGGATGGCGATAAGGGACTCGAAATCGATTGCCCATCGGCGGCGGGCGACGATCGCCAAATGGATCCATGCCAGCGGAGCCATCATTGGCATCGCCGCCGTTTCGCACGAGGAGCTCGATGAGATCGGGTTGGCGGCGGCGAACAGGTGTGCGATGGAACGGGCAATCCGGGCGCTCGCCGAGCAACCAGACATGCTCCTGATCGACGCCATGACGCTCGATTTCGACACTCCCCAGATCGGGATCATCGACGGCGACGCCCAATCGCTGTCGATTGCGGCCGCCTCGATCGTCGCCAAGGTGCACCGCGATGCGATCATGGTCGAACTCGACATCGACTATCCGGAGTACGGATTCGCCCGGCACAAGGGTTATGGCGTGGCGGCTCATATGGAAGCGCTGCGTGAGCGAGGACCGTGCCCCAGTCACCGCCGTTGTTTCGCACCCGTGAGAGAGGCGGTGATCGCGCGTGGCGACGCCCAGACCATCGACTGAGTTCGGGCGCCGTGGGGAAGACTATGCACGGGCATTTCTGGAACGACTCGGCTATACGTTCATTGGCCGAAACTGGCATTGCCGGTCCGGCGAAATTGACCTGATCATGCGTGAGCAGGACGATATCGTGTTCGTCGAAGTCAAGACCAGGCACGGTGAAAGCGCCGGCAGAGCCGAGGATGCGGTTCCTCGAAGCAAGGCCCGCAAGATGCTGGCGGCCGGGGAGTGGTACATCACGACGCATCCCGAGTGTCAGGAGTTGTTCTGGCGGTGTGACCTGATTGCGATCACGATTTCCCCGGTGAATCCACCGGAGGTAGCGCACTACATCAATGCGATTGTGATTGGATGAAGGCGACGCCCGGTTCATCGCCGCAATCAGAACGTGGCGTCGAGTCGATCGCCGAGGGAGACCGTGCCGCCGCCCACGGAGACTGGCCGAGGGCGGTCGGCATTTGGCATCTGCTGCTCGAGAGCGACCAACGTGGCGCCGCCACGCAACGGATCAGGTGGTTTCTGGGTGAGGCGGATTCGGGCGGAGTGGGAGAGCCAGGATTGCGGTGGACTGGCCACGGATCGCGGGTGGCGTTGTCAGTTGCGTTCGTGTGCGGCATGTTCGCGACTTTGGCGGTCCTTGTCGCACAAGGCGTTGGTGACGCCGCGGCCATGACGCTGGCTTCCGTCGCCTGGCTGCTCTACGCTTTCAGCGCCTCGCTGGCGGTGGCCTATGCCTGGCGCACCGGGCGGCCATCCGGGCAACTCGAAAGTCGGCTGACGCCCGAGGAGATCACTCGATCGGCGGAACTGGCCGTGGCGATTGGCACAGCGGAGGACGACGATCCAGAAAATCGAGAACCTTCCGTGCGAAGATAGAGCAAGCAGCAACACAGTTGTGAAATTGGCGACCCTAAAGTCTACGGAGTTTTCTGCATGGATCCAATTTTTTCCGCAACGCCACAACATGGTCTCGGTTCGCCATCGACCGAGCAGCATCGCAAGGAAGCGCCGCGCACGGTCAAGGTCGGGGTCCTCACGATCAGCGACACGCGCACGAAGGACAACGATCGCAGTGGAGAATTGATCCGCCAGAACTTGCTCTGGCGCGGTCATGAGGTGACTGCCTACGAGATCGTGCCCGACGAGCCGTCGCGGATACGTGACGTGCTTCAGGGTTGGATCGACGATAGCGCTGTGGAAGCGATCGTCACCAACGGCGGCACCGGAATCGCTGGCCGGGACAATACCTTCGATACGATTTCAGCCCTGCTCGAGAAGCGCCTTGACGGTTTCGGCGAGATTTTTCGGATGCTTTCGTTTCAGGAAATCGGCGCCGCCGCGATGCTCTCGCGAGCGATTGCCGGCGTCGCCAACGACACCGCGATCTTCAGCACTCCCGGTTCCAGCAACGCCGTCAAGCTGGCTATGGAAAGGTTGATTGGACCTGAGCTGGGTCATGTGGTCCATGAGATCACCAAGTAGTTTCCCACGGTGGCCATCGTCTTTCCGAGTACATTGTCGAAGGCAAATTGTCGGTTTCGCTCTCAATGCGCCGTCACGTTGAGTGGCGTGTCAAGCATTGATTGACATGCTCGAACACGCGGCATCGTCATTCTGACGCGAAGCGGAAGAATCCGGCTCTGATGGATACGGCGAAGCACTCGACGACGAAGTCGGCCCCTAATTGGTCTGCCAAAGAGCGTCCGCTGACGCGGACCAGCTTCGCCGACGGACTCTTCCTTCTTTCGGCGCCGCTCAGGTCCGGTACGACACCAAGTCTCCCCACCGGCGGGGTTTCAGCGAAGGACCATTTCTCACGTTCTGGAGAACATCACAGTGAGTACACGCAAACCACAACTCCTCAAAGGCTTCCGGGACTACACTCCGGACCAGATGCGCCTCCGCTTGCGCGTGATCTCGATCTTCCGCACGGTCTTCGAGCGACACGGGTTCGAACCACTTGACACACCTGCCCTTGAGTACATGGAGACTCTGACCGGCAAGGCCGGCGAGAACGAAAAACTGATGTACCACTTCCTCGATCAGGGAGATCGCGAAGTAGGACTTCGGTACGACCTGACGGTGCCGCTTGCCCGCTACTACGCCATGCACCAACAGGAATCGGTCATTCCGTTCAAGCGGTATCAGATCGCACCGGTGTGGCGGGCCGAGAAACCGCAGCGGGGCCGGTTCCGGGAGTTCTGGCAGTGCGATGCAGACATCGTCGGTTCGCCCTCGATGCTGGCGGACGCCGAAGCCGTGAGCGTCCTCACCGATGCGCTGGACGCCGTGAATCTTGGCCAGGCCGTGGTTTCGATCAATCACCGGAAGCTTCTGGAGGCCATGGCCCGGCTCGCCGGGGTGCCCGAAGCGCGCACCGGCGTCGTGTTCCGCGCCATCGACAAGTTGGGTAAAATTGGCCTCGAAGGGGTCAAGAGGGAGCTCACCGGTTCCGGCGTCGAGGAACAATCCGCCGATCGCATGGTGGAGTTTGTGACCCAAACTGGATCGAACCAGGAATTGCTCGCCGCCGCCGAGCTTGAACTTGAAGCGATCCCGGGCGGGACGGAAGCGGTGTCCGAGTTGCGGCAACTTGCCGGCTACATCGACGATCTGGGCGTCCCCTCGGCGTCGTGGAAAATTGACCTCTCGCTCGCTCGAGGGATCGACTACTATACCGGGCCGGTGTTCGAGGCGCTCATCGAGGAGCCCAAAATAGGAGCAGTTGCCGGCGCCGGTCGCTACGACGACCTGGTTGGCTCGTTCATTGGGCGCCCCGTTCCCGCAACCGGAATGGCCCTCGGACTCGAGCGCATAGTTGAGGTGATCGACGAGTTCGACCTGCTGCCAGAAGTGGCGACGGTTGCGGATCTGTTCGTGGCGGTGTTCCAGGACTCCCTGCGAGAGAGTGCTCAAATCGCCAATGAATTGCGCGGCGCCGGTCTCAACACCGACCTCTCGATGCTGGCGAATCGCAGCCTCGGTGACCAGATGAAGTACGCTGCGCGTCGGAGCATTCCGTTTGCCGTGATCGCTGGAGCGGACGAGCTGCGGCGCGGCGTCGCGCTGATCCGCAACCTCGCGAACGGCGAGCAGCGGGAAGTCGAGCGCGTGTTGCTCGTTCAGGAAGCCAGGATCGCCGTTTCCGGATAGGATGGTGGAAAGCGAACGATTCGGGCCGTAGGGCCGATGTTGCATCAGGAAGTGACATGTCAGAACCGGTAGAGGAACCAACTCACCAGACCTATATGTGGGTCGTTGCCCATCCCGATGACCTTGAATTTTCGTCCGCGGGGACCGTCGCCCGGTTTGCCAAGGAAGGAAAGCGGATCGTCCTGATCCAGGTCACATCCGGCGACCGCGGCACGCAGGATCGCACGTTTACGCCCGAGGTCCTGAGCGCGGCGCGGGAGGAGGAAGAGCACGAAGCGGCGCGACGGCTTGGAATAGCTGAGGTTGTGTACCTCCGCGAGCCGGACGGCGCGGTCGTCGCCGACCTCGCCCTGCGCGAACGGATCACGAAGATGATCCGAACGCATCGACCGGATGTGATCGTCACCCACGATCCGTTCCGTCCCTACGCGTTGCATCCCGATCACCGGGCGGTCGGAACCGCCACCCACGATGC
>JACCUV010000256.1 GCA_013698495.1 Chloroflexia bacterium | reverse complement strand
ACACTGGGCTGACACCCCTACACTGCGACCGTCCGGGCGCCCTCTTATCCCGGTCTCCAACGGGGCCGGTACCCCTCCTACGAGTCCCGGCCTTGTCAGGCGTTAGGCAGCATCCACGTCGCAATGCCCCACCACAACATGTGAATGGCGACCCCCGCCTTCCGATACTCCATAAGGTGACGTAAGATGGGACTCACAATGGAAGTCCCAATAAACGCGCCGCCAATCAGAGGCCGACGTGAAAGCGGACGAGGCATCTTCATTTGGCGAATTGTTGCGGCACTTCAGCACGCGCGCAGGGGTGTCGTTGACGGAGCTTGCAGTCAGTACGGGTCTCAGCGAAGGTGCTCTGGGGGACTTCGAGCGCGATGCCAACCGCAGTCCGACGCTTGAGAATGTGCAACGACTCGCCGAAGCACTGAATCTTGACCAAGACCAGACGGCATCTCTCCTGGCCGCGCGCGGTGCGGCGGTTTCGGCGTTGCACGAGAAGCTGGAGGCGGCGAGGCCCCCGCAATTGAGGATTCCGGTTCCTCCACAAATACTCATTGGCCGCGAGCGCGAGATCGAAGCAATTCTCAATCTATTGAACCAACCCGACTTGCGGCTCCTGACGCTGACGGGTCCGGGCGGCATCGGCAAAACGCGATTGGGACTGGCGATCGCCGCCCGGGTGGACGCGGCGAAGCGGTATGCGGAGGGCGTCTACTTCGTAGACCTTTCCTCCACAACCGACCCCGCGCTCGTCGTGAATGCGATCGCCCAGGCAGTGGGAGTTCGAACCGCCTCCGGACGGAGCCTGGAGGATGTGCTGGCCGACTTTCTTCGATCGAAGCGCTTGCTATTGTTTTTGGACAATTTCGAGCAAGTGATTCCGGGGGCGCTGAGGGTTGCGGATGTTCTGACAACGGCCCCTGAAGTGACGATCATCGTCACCAGCCGGGAACCGCTTCTCATTTCACATGAGCACCTCTATGCCGTGCCTCCACTGCCAGTGTCCAGCCATACCTGGCAATTGGCGCCTGGTCGGGCGGCCAGCGATTCGGTTCGGCTATTCGTGGCGCGCGCACAACAGGCGCGGGCCGATTTTGAACTGACCCCTGACAACGCGGGCATCATCGAGTCGATTTGCCAGCGCCTGGACGGACTCCCGTTGGCGATCGAGTTGGCGGCGGCCCGGATCGCGATGTTCACACCCGGCGCCCTGCTCGCGCGGATGGACCGGTCGCTTCCCCTGCTCACCGGCGGACCCCGCGATGCACCGCATCGATTGCGCTCAATGCACGATGCGATCGCCTGGAGCTACGACCTGCTTTTCCCCGAAGAGCAGCGGATCTTTCGAGCGCTTGCGTACTTTGCGGGAGGCTGGACGATCGAAGCCGCGGAGTACGTGTGCACGCCGGATGCCCGGGGGGCCGGCGCTGAGCCGCAGTGGTCGATCGTCGATCGGTTGACGTCGCTGGCGGCGAAGAATCTCATGCAGGCCGCTGGCGACAGGGGCCCCGATACCCGTTTCACGATGCTCCAGACGGTCAGGGAATACGGCCTGGAACAATTGGAATCAAGTAGCGAGCTCGAGGCGATTGGGTGGCGTCACGCCGGCTATTTCCGGCAGCTGGCCTCGCAAGCCGAACCGGCGCTCTACGGGAGAGACCAGGCGGAATGGCTCGACCGTCTTGAATTGGCCTTCCCCAACCTCCGCCTTGCCGTGGTGTGGTCGATGGAACATGGATCACCCGACGACGGTTTGCTGGTTGTCACTGCCTTGTGGCGACACTGGCATATGCGCCTGGATGTCGCCGAGGGCCGTGAATTGTTGACGCGGTTGCTCGACCACAGAACCACTCTCTCCGAGAGTTGCCTGGCGATCGCACTGATCGTGGCAAGTGATCTTGCGCAAAATCAGGGCGACTATCCGGCGGCGGCCGCGTTGGGAGAGGAGGGGTTGTCGCTCGCGCGGGCCACTGGCGACACTCGCGCTACGGGCCTGGCTTTGGCGGTGATCGGTACGAATGAACGGGTGCAGGGGAAGGCTGATGGGGCAATCGATCACTTGACAGAGGCGCTCACGATCGTGGAGGCGCTCGACGACAAGCCATTCATCGCCCAGACCCTGTGGCTGCTGGGAGACATCGAGAGAGAACGTGGGGACATCAGCGCGGGACGAGCGAAGCTTGAATCGTCATTGGCGATCGCCCGGAGCATCGACGATGTATGGCAGGTGGCATGGTCGCTCGGCTACCTGGCCGATACGGCCCGCACGACGGGTGAACATGAACAGTCCTTGTACTTGGACCAGGAATGCCTGATGCTGCAACGGGACTTGAAGAGCACCTGGGGCATCGCCAGTGGCATCACCGGGTTGGCTATGTTGGCGGCGACATGGGACCAATCGGAGCGCGCGGCGAGGCTGCTCGGCGCCCGTGCCTCCTTGCGATCCAAACTCGGCATGCCACTTGTATGGCCAATGCACCGGCACTGGTACGATCCGCTGATTCGGAAACTGCGTCAGGACATCGGCAGCGACGCCTTCGACGCCATTTGGGCCGAAGGCGCGGCGCTCACGGTCGATGAGATTGTGGACGAAGGACTCAAGGTGGCGATGCCTGAAACTTCGGCGCCGACGCCTTCAGGGACAGGCACGAATGAACCTCGCTCAGGTCTGTCTCCCCGTGAACTCGAGGTGCTGCGGCTGATTGTCGATGGACGTTCCAATAGGGAAATAGGAGACAACCTGTTTATCAGCACGCGCACCGTGGCAACGCACGTGGCCCATATCCTGAGCAAGCTCGGCCTCGATTCGCGCGCCGCCGCGGCGGCATATGCAGTTCGAAATGGCATTGCCTAGAGGACCAGTAAACGGTTCGACCGTCAAGACCGCGGCCGTTCCAAGCGTAGGGTAGACAACCAACACGAATTTCGCTGTATTGTTGAGGGAGACACGTACCCTGCAACACTGTGAAGTGACGTTGCCGGCCCGAGATCACGAAGCGACCGATGCCCCAAACCAGCCCCGAGTCCACCACCATTTGCTGTGCCCCCGCACGAGACGGTGGCCGAACTGAGCCAACTCCGGCGGAGCCGATCGCCCACGCCGCTGGCGTGACGCCGCGACTCGTCCAGATCGAGGGAGGGATATTCGCGATGGGCAATCACCGCGACGATGGCTACCCGGCCGATGGCGAAACTCCGGTCCATGCCGTGCGGCTCGATCGCTTTCTGATCGCGCCCGAGACCGTCACCAACGACCAGTTCGGCGAGTTTGTGAAGGAGACCAGATACAGAACTGAGGCCGAGGTTTTCGGCTGGTCGTTCGTGTTCGCGGGATTCCTGGCGGACGACTTTCCGGCGACCCGCTCGGTGGCGGCGGCTCCCTGGTGGCGGCAAGTGTTCGGGGCGGCCTGGAACCACCCCGAAGGTCCCGATTCGGACCTCTCGACCCGTCGTGACCACCCGGCGACACACATTTCCTGGAACGACGCGAACGCTTTTTGCGCCTGGAGCGGGACACGCCTGCCGACCGAGGCGGAGTGGGAGTTCGCCGCTCGCGGAGGGCGCGCGGCTTCGCACTTCCCGTGGGGCGATGAACTGACACCCAACGGCAAGCACCGGATGAATGTGTGGCAAGGCGCCTTTCCGGAGCGCAACAGCGGGGCCGATGGTCACAAGGTCACGGCCCCGGTCGGCGCCTACCGCCCGAACGGGTATGGCCTCTCCAACATGACCGGGAATATCTGGGAGTGGTGCGCCGACTGGTTCGATCCTGGCTACTACGCGCGGAGTCCGGGCGAGAACCCGCCCGGTTCGAAAACGGGCACACATCGCGCGATGCGCGGCGGGTCGTACCTCTGCCACAAGTCGTACTGCAACCGCTACCGCGTCGATTCCCGGAGCGCGACGACGCCGGACAGTTCGACCGGCAACATCGGTTTCCGGGTCGCGAAGTCGATTGTCTGAACGCGTCAATCGGGCGGCAGCGCTGACCGTCAGAGGGCCAGTTCGAAGTCTGAGGCGAATTGTACGCATGGTACAATTTCGCTTGGTTGTCCAGCACAACGACGTGCCGTGCAACCCCACCATCGGCAATGATCCTTCCTCTCCGACGACTGCCCCAGAGGAGAACAGATGTTGACGACGACGAACGACGACCGCCCCGGTCGCACGGTCGGAGAGGCGTCCTCCGCGCCGCCCACCGAACCCCAACTCAACGATCGCGAACTCCTCGACGCCGCGCTCGGGGCCGGAGAGGGGCAGCGCACCGCGAGCGGCGCAATTTCGGTGAACACCGGCGCCTTCACGGGCCGATCGCCGCAAGACAAATACGTCGTCGATGAACCCGGTTCGATGGACGCGATCTGGTGGGGTGCGGTCAACCAGCCGATGCCGGAGGCGTCGTTCGACCATATGCTCAGCGATGTTGAGACCTACCTCGCTGGGCAGCAGACGTGGCTCCAGCGACTGGCCGTCGGGGCAGATCCAATATTTCAGTACCCGGTCCACCTTACGACCGAGCGCGCCTGGGTGGCGCTCTTTGCCCGCCACCTCTTCATCGTGCCAGAAGCGCCGGCTAACGGGCGCGACCCGATCACCGTGTTGCATGCCCCCGGCTTCAAGGCCGATCCCGCGACGCTCGGCACGCGTTCTTCGACCGTGATCGCGCTGCACCCGACGCGCCGGATCATCGTGATCGTCGGCACCGCCTACGCCGGTGAGGTCAAGAAGTCCGTATTCACCCTGATGCAATACCTGTTGCCGAAGCGCGAGATCGCGACCATGCACTGCTCGGCCAATATCGACGATTCCGGCCAGTCCACGCTGTTTTTTGGGCTTTCCGGCACTGGCAAAAACACTTTGTCGAACGACCCACGATTCCGGTTGGTCGGCGATTACGAACATGGCTGGTCCGACAACGGCGTCTTCAATCTCGAAGGCGGGTGTTACGCGAAAACGATCAACCTCTCGCGCGAGGACGAGCCAGGCATCTACGCGGCCTCGACCCGCGCCGGCACGGTGCTCGAAAACGTGGTCCTCGACGCCTCGGGTAATCCGGATTTCGACGACGACTCGCTGACCGAGAACACACGCTCCGCCTTCTCGATCTCGGCCATGCCGAACGCGATCGCTTCCGGATTGGCCCCGCATCCTTCACGCATTGTCTTCCTCACCGCCGACGCCACGGGTGTCTTGCCGCCGGTCGCGAGGCTGAGCCGGGCTCAGGCGATCGGGTTGTTCCTGCTCGGGTTCACCTCGAAGGTGGCCGGCACCGAACGCGGTTTGACCGAACCGGAAATGACCTTCTCGCCCGCCTTCGGCTCACCTTTCCTGCCGTTGCCGCCCGATCGCTACGCGGAGCTGCTGGCGGCCCGGATCGAGGAGCACGCGCCGT
>JACCUV010000249.1 GCA_013698495.1 Chloroflexia bacterium | reverse complement strand
AGGATCCCCCGCGAAGCGGTATGTCGGATACTGGATACCGGCTGCGCCGGGGGATTCCTCGCAAGCTCGGAATGACCGCCTGGGAGTGGATCGGAAGAGAGCACATAACGCGTGACAGACTACTAGCTTCGCCGGCGCACTGACTATCAGGCGCTACAATCCGCAAATGAACGATGGCCAACCTGTCCAGTCCGACGTTCCCCCGACTTCCGATCAGCCAAACCTGTTCGTCGATGTCGCGGTGTCGCGCATCCTTCCAGGCTCCCGGCAAGGCGTCTATACCTACTCGGCGCTGGAGAATACGCGAACCACCATCGAACGCGGCCTGATGGTGATCGTGCCCATGCAAAAGCGGCACTATCCTGGCCTGGTCGTGGACATCTTCGACGAGCCGCCCGATTTCGAAACGCGGCCGATCCACTCCATTCCCGAACCGCGAATCGTGCTCGATGCGGACAAACTGGAAACAGCGGAGTGGCTTGCGCGGGAAACGGCCAGCGCAGTTTACGCCGCTGCCTCGCTCTTCCTGCCTCCGGGCATGCATACGCGGATGGTGGACGTCTACACGGCCTCGGAAAACGTCCCGGTCGATGTCGATCTCGAGCTTACACCCGCACAACAGAAAACGATCGATCTCCTGCGTCAACAGGGTGCGATGACGATCGACCAGTTACGCAATGCCACCGGGCAATCGCTGAAGACGGTGATGGACAATCTGCAGCAACTCGATCTCGTCGAGCACGAGATTCGTGTCGACCGGCAAACGCCGGGACCGCGGTTCGAGCGGTTCGTGCGCTTACTCGACGACGACTACAGCAAGACCAGCCGCTCGCCGAAACAAACAGCCATCGTCGAACACCTCGTGGAACTCGAACGGTATCGCCGCGGAGACGCCGTCGATCTCGTCGCGGTCGCTGAACTGCGCACCGTGCTCGATGTCGATTCGGCATCGCTTTCGGCACTGGAGTCGAAGGGTTTGATCGAGGTCGTCGACCTGGCGAGCACCGCTGCTCCGGTTCCCGCCGCCGCTCCGGCCCCTGTCCTGTCGCCCGAACAGGCGGCTGCCTGGTCAACCGTGGAGCGGGCCTTGATCGCGGGAGACTCGACACCGCACCTGCTGTTCGGCGTGACCGGCAGCGGCAAGACTGAGATTTATTTACGGGCGGTGGCGTGGTGCATTCGTCACGAGCGCGCGGCGATCATCCTCGTTCCGGAAATCGGACTGGCGACCCAGGTCGTGCGGCGGTTCGTGGATCGGTTTCCGGGACAGGTGGTGGTGTTGCATTCACAGCTCACCGAAAGCCAGCGCTTCGAGATCTGGCAAGGAATAGAGGCGGGCGACCACAAGGTCGTTGTCGGACCGCGCTCCGCGCTCTTTGCCCCGGTTCGCAATCTCGGGTTGATTGTGCTCGATGAGGAACACGAGACCACCTACAAGCAGGATAGCGAGCCTCGCTACCATGCCCGGATGCTCGCCGAGCACCTGGCGGAAAAACGAGGGGCCGTGCTCGTGCTCGGCAGCGCGACTCCGAGTGTCGAATCGGCCTGGCACGCCGATCGCGGCGGCTATACGCGGATCGTTTTGCCCGAGCGGGTCAACCCGTCCGGAGCTCGGCACAGTTCCGCTACGCTCGAACTCCCCGAGGTGGAAATTGTCGATCTCAAGCTGGAACTGCAGGCGGGGCACACCAGTTTGCTCAGCCGGGCATTGACGAGCGTGGTCACGCGCTCGCTCGACCGCGACGAACAGGCGATCATCCTGCTCAACCGGCGCGGGACCTCGACCGTTGTGCTCTGTCGCCTCTGCGGGCATCGCGTCTCTTGCCCCTTGTGCGAAATTCCGCTCGTCTACCACCACGATCGCCAGCAAATGATGTGTCATCGTTGCGATCATCGTGAACCGCCACCGCAGAAGTGCCCCGACTGCGAGGGACGCCTCGACTACTTCGGGGCTGGCACGCAACGCGTCGAGGAGGAGGTGCGGCGAACCTTCCCGGAGGCGCGGGTGATGCGCTGGGACCAGGATGCCGTGCGCAAGCAGGGTGGATACGAGCAAATGCTGGGGCGAGTCGAGCGCCACGAGGTGGACATCGTGGTCGGAACCCAGATGGTGGCCAAGGGATTCGACCTGCCGAAGGTGACCGCGATCGGGGTCGTCCAGGCCGACACCATCCTCCACCTGCCGGACTTTCGCAGCGGCGAGCGCACCTTCCAGTTGTTGACGCAGGTCGCGGGCCGGGCCGGACGCCGCGCGACCGGATCGAAGGTGGTGGTCCAAACATACACGCCCGATCACTACGCAATTGTCGCCGCCGCGCGGCACGATTACGGCGCGTTCTTCATCGAGGAGATCGACTTTCGCGAGCGGCACTTGTTCCCGCCGTTCGTGCGGTTGGCGCGGTATCTTTATCGCCACGACAATGAGCGCGGCGCCGCTCTGGAATCGGAAACAATGGCGCGCGAAATCGCCCGTCAGGCCCGGCGCCTGGGAGCGTCGATCGACATCCTCGGTCCGACGCCGGCGTTTGCGGCCAAGGTCCGCGGCAAGTTCCAGTGGCAAATCGTGTTGCGTTCGATTGAGTTGGAGAGAATGTTGGTGGACTTGCCGATTCGACCAGGGTGGGTGGTCGATATTGACCCTCAAAGTATGCTTTGATGGGACCAAGCCAACCGCGGCGGCCAATGCGATGACACGCGACTTCGAGGAGCTTCTGGTTAATGGCTGTGTTGGACATTGTGTTGGAGGGTGATCCTCGATTGCGCCAGAAGGCCGTCAAGATCCGCCAGGTAGACGAAAGCATTCGCAAACTGGCCGAGGATATGTACGAGACGATCCCGGCGGTGGAGGGCGTCGCCGTCGCCGCGCCGCAGGTTGGGATATCGCGCCGCCTGATTGTGATTCGGTACACCGAAATTGATGAAGAAGACGAGGCCGACGAGGGCATCGACGTCACCTACCGGCTTGCGAACCCGGAAGTCGTGCGCGGCTATGGCAACCAGGTGGGATTGGAAGGCTGCCTGAGCATTCCGGGATGGGTCGGTGAGGTGTCTCGCCATGAATCGGTGACGGTCAAGGCGATCGACATGCAAAACAAGGCGGTCCGGGTCAAGGCCACAGGCTATCTTGCGCGCGTACTGCAACACGAAATCGACCACCTCGACGGCATTCTCTTCACCGACCGCGTGGAGGACAAGGAAACCCTCAAGTTCGTCGGCACGGACGACGACGACCGGGAGTTGTAACTACTCGATCGTGATCGGCTGCTGACCGACTCGCCGCTGTTCTGCCTCAATGATGGCGACGATGTTGTTCAAGGCATCTTCCAGTTTGTTGGATTCGTTGCAAACAACATAATCGAACTCGTTGACCCGCTCAAGTTCATCGCAAGCGGTGCGGAACCGTTTCCTCAGGATGCTCTCCTCTTCCGTCTTGCGTGCCCGGAGGCGACAGAACAGCGATTCCATGGATTCGGGCAGCAAGAACAAGGAGGCGGTGGTGGAGATTTTGCGGCGAAGCGTGGCCGCGCCCTTGACATCGACTTTGACGATCACGTGCTGACCGCGCTGGAGGGCTTCCTCGATCGGAAGCTTGGGCACGCCGTAGAGGTTCTCGTACACCAATTCGTGTTCGATAAATTCGCCCAGTTCGATTTGGCGTTCGAATTCCTCGCGGTCGAGGAAGATGTAGTGCACGCCGTCGACTTCTCCATCTCGCATTGGCCGGGAGGTGGCCGTGACAACGTATTGGGCATCCGGATAGACATCGCGAAGTTTCTCGATCACCGAGTCCTTGCCGACTCCAGAGGGCCCCGAAATGATGATCACGCGCGGAAATTGCGATTCGATGATCTCCCGGAAACGGGCGTTCCCTTCCTTGCAGAGCGCGGCGATCTCGGCGTCATCCACGGTAAGGCTGGTCGTCACGGCGCGATCTTCCAATTCGGTCGGTTGCGACAAATCGGTTCATCTCCCGGTTGCGAAGCTCTTGCGGGTGCGTCAGGTCGGCGCCCGGAGCCGACCTGAAAGGTTGATTGTGACATGTTCGATGTGTTGACGGTGGCGGCGATTGCCGACGAACTTAACGAGGCGATTCTCGATGGCCGCATCCAGAAACTCGGTCTGGTCAACCAAACCACGATTGCCGCCGAGGTCTATGCCAGGGGTCGGCGCCGTGCCCTGATCGCCAGCGCCAGTTCCGACGATCCCGCGATCTGGTTGGAGGAGCGGCTTCCTGCCACCGACCCGGGCCTGATCACGCCATTCGGCCTGCAATTGCGAAAATACGTGCGCGGCGGATTCCTGATCGGGATCGAACAACCCGTGATGGAGCGGATCGTTCGGCTCAGTATAGTGAAGCGGCTCTCGCCTCACAAACCCGAACGAGACGACCATCCGGTTGAGGACGATCCTGACGATGACGCATCGATGTGGGCGGCGGGCATGAACCGGGTGGAGCTGATTGTCGAGATCATGGGTCGCCACAGCAACCTGATCCTCGTCGACAGCGAGGGCGCAGTCATGGAAAGCGCCAAGCGCGTGACCACGCGGATGAGCCGCGTGCGCCCGATCTTGCCCAAACTGCCGTACATCATGCCGCCGGTTCCGGACAAGCTGGATCCGCGTCGTCTGACCTCGGCCGGGGTGGAGACACTTCTCGCGCCGGCGAAGCCATCGGCTCCATTGGCGGATGTGCTGGTGCGCGGATTGCGCGGCGTCAGCCCCCAAATCGCGCGCGAAATCGTATTTCAACTATCCGGGCAGGCGACGACGAAGGTGAGCGCCATGACTCCCGACGCCGCCACCGACCTGGCCCGGCACACCCGAAACCTGTTCGAGCCGTTGCTGACAAAGACCTGGCAACCCACCGTCTACAAACAGGAGGATTTGCCAATCGGCTATGCCGCAATTTCGATGACCCACCTCGCCGCAATCGCCGAATCGAGAGCGGTTGAGTCGATCTCCGAAGCGGTTGCCGAGCTTCGGGAAACCGGCGTCGAGCCGGGTCCGCGTGATCACGCGCAGCGCCGAGCCCGGATCGTCGCCGCCGTCGAGCGTGAGCGGGCGAAAGTGTCGAAGCGTCTGCATTCGCTCGAGGAACAACTCAAGCGGACCGCCAACACCGAGCAGTTGCGGACATGGGGCGAGCTGATTTTCGGTTACATGTGGCAGGTTCAGACGGGAGATGCCCAACTTGTGGTCGATGGCATGACGATTCCGCTCGATCCCGCTGTGAGCGCCAAGGACAACGCCCAAGCGTACTTCGAGGAGTACCGTAAGGCGCAGCGCGCCGGAAGTCAGTTGCCCAAACACATTGCCGAGGCGGAAACGGAACTGGCCTACTTCCAGCAACTGCGCGTGCAGGCCGAGCAGGCGGAGGGGTTCGCGGCGATTGAAACGCTTCGCCAGGAATTCGAGGAGCATTCGGGTGGGCGACAGTCGGTCGGCGAGCGACCGGGTTCCCGGAGCAAGAAGCAGGC
>JACCUV010000209.1 GCA_013698495.1 Chloroflexia bacterium | reverse complement strand
GTCGCAGGCACTATGAGATCGACAAGGTCGGCGCCCGAACGGCGCCACAGGTTTCGGGAAGGCGAAAGATCGTATGAGCGTGATGGTGTCTCCGGATGCGGCAAGCAAGCGTGGAGAAAGGTCATCGACCTCTGTTCGCGGCTTCTCCTTCTCGATCAGCTTCGTCCGCGAAGTTGGAATCATCGTTCTCGCGGCTTACATCTACTTCTTCGTTCGGGGGCTGATCCATGCCCGTGAACCCGAAGCGATGGACAATGCCCGCTGGCTGGTTTCCCAGGAAAAGGCTCTAGGCATCTTCCACGAGCTTCGCTTCCAGGAGATGATCCTCAACCGCCAATGGTTGGTCGATCTTGCCAACGCCGTCTACATATACGGGCACTGGCCGGTTGTGGTCGGCACGCTGTTCTGGCTGTTCCTGAAGCATCGCCAGATGTTCCCGGTTTACCGCACCGCGTTGCTGGTGTCCGGCGCGATGGGCATTGTTTTCTTCGTGCTCTATCCGATGGCTCCGCCACGGCTCGTCGGCGAACTCGGATTTGTGGACACGGTGACGCTGCACTCCGAGGCGTACCGGGTGCTTCAGCCTCCCTCCCTGACCAACCGGTTCGCGGCGATCCCGAGCCTGCACGTCGGCTGGAATCTGTTGATGGGCATCGCGATTGTCAGCTTCTCCACGAATCGCCTGTTGAAGGTGTTTGGCGTGTCGATGCCAATCGCGATGTACGTGGCGACAATCGTGACCGCCAACCACTACTTCCTCGATGGCGTGCTTGGCTCGGCCCTGGCCCTGATCGGCCTGGGCGTGGCCTGGAAGATCAGCCGACCCCGGCAGCCGGTTTGGACAATGACTCGCCGGACGTACGCGCCGGCGATTCAGTGATCCGTCCTGGAACCCGAATCCTCGTTGTTGAGGACGATCCCTCAATTTCGCGATAGCTCCAGCTCGAATTGGAGCATCGCGGATTTGAAGTGTTCATCGAAGCCAACGGGCTCGCCGCACTTACGGCCCTCGAGTCGTTTCGCCCGGAAGCGGTGATCCTCGTCATCCTGCTGCCTGGCATGGACGGGGAACATGTGCTGAACCGGCTCCTCCGTCACGACGCATCCCTGCCCGTGATCATGTTGACCGCCCGCGACGCCGTCTCGGTAGTGGCCGGTCTTGTGCCGGCCAATGTGCCCGCTCAACCGCGCATGGAAGGGAACCCACAGTCTGCTACGATGCAATGGGTGGATCATGGTGATGCGGAGGGCGCCCCTTTTGACTACGTTAGAGTCGAAGACGAGGTAAACATGACTACAGAAATAGCGACCACTGACCGGAATCGATCTGCTGTGGTTGTACCCTGCGATAGCCAACATGAATGGCCGGCACAAGACCGGCCACTACCAGACGCCACTTCTGGCAAACTGGAAACACTGTCCACGTCCGCTGTGACGACTGACTCGATCGCGCAACTGCGCGCCCACAAGGTGTCGACGGTGCACGAACTTCACGCCATCAACGGGACGCCGAGCGACATGATCGCCCAGAAAGACACGAACTACCTCACACCGCTGATCGAGGAGTTCATCGCCAGGTCGCCATTCTTCCTGATCGCGACCGCCGACGCCGATGGCAACTGCGATGTCTCGCCCAAAGGCGACGCTCCGGGCGTCGTCAAGGTGGTCGATCCACACACCATCGCCATTCCCGACCGGCTCGGCAACAAGCGAATCGACGGTCACCGCAACATTCTCGCCAATGGCCATGTCGGGTTGATCTTCATGATCCCGAATATCGATGAGACGCTGCGGATCAACGGTCGCTGCTTCATCACGACCGAACCCGACCTGCTGGCCTCGATGGCGCTTCAGGGCCGCGCTCCGAAGGTAGCGATGGTTGTCGAAATCGACGAAGTCTACATGCACTGCGCGCGATCATTCCTCCGCTCCGGGTTGTGGAAACCCAAAACCTGGCCCGAACCGGACACAATACCAACCCTGGCCGCAATCATGTGCGAACAGAAGAACCTCCCATCGCCCGACGAATCGACCGGTAAACGGCAAGAGGAGTACCGCACGCGGCTCTTCTAAACACGCCCGCCGCCGTCTGTCGTCCAAACCCGGCTCGTCGCCACATCATTAGGTCTCCCCACGGCGACGGGGGTTTAGGAGTGCCTTTCAAAACCGGCCGAGCGTGCGGTAGGTGGGAATCTTTCCAGACTTCCTGGCGTACGATTTCACCCTCTTTCCCTGCAGCCAGCTTCCCCATTGGAGGGGCTATGAAAGGCGCTCCAAGTTCGGACTATTGGTCTCAAGTCACCGGATGCTCAGTCCAAGCACCGGCCAAAACCAGCACCGCCAGCGCCCCGACTACAAAGTCGGAGTGGATCCGTCCGGCTGCGTCAACGAGGATCGCCGAGGGCGTACCAGCCACTCCAAACGCGCGCCCCGTCGCAAAGTCCTCATCGAGCACGACCGTCGCCTGCAGGCCCATCGCCCGATTTGCGTCCGGCGTGTCCGTCGAGACCACCAGCAGCCGCGGGACGTCCGCTGGCGGGCTGGTTTCCCACGCCTTCAGGTCGTCGAGCATCCTGCTGCAGAACCCACATCCAGGGTCCCAGAAGAGCACCAGTGTCGGAATACCCTGGAACGCCTGAAGCGTGACCGTCTCACCGGCGACCTGTTTCCGAATGACCAGACCAACTCGAACCCGTCGTGAGCGTGGGCCGCCAGGACCGCCTGGGCGTCACAGGCGATCGTTGAGGATGGTCTGGCGACTCACGCCATCGTCGTCGGCCAAAACACGTAACGAGCTTGCCGGGGCGGGGACGCTGGCACGTTGCGCGCGATCGTTCCTGCGCTCCGGGTTGTGGACGCCAAAGACTTGGTCAAAAACGGTGGCCGTGATGACGAGCCTGCAGTTTTCACCAGACGGCCATGAGACCGCCAACCAGATCGCGACGCCGATCATCGGCGCCCTGTACGGCTCATGACGCGTTCCGTGCTTGCGGAATCGGTGCGTTGACCCCATCGTGAACGAGCCACGCGCCCGTAGATGCGTAGAGAGTGGGTGCCAACGCGAACAGTCGCCAGTCAAATTTGGAAGGACCAATGTCATGAATCGCTTTTCCCAACGTATCGGTTCGCACTCGATCGATCGTCGACACGCGCTTCAGCTGGCCAGCGCCATGGGCGCCGGGCTGACGACACTTGGACTTCATTCGGTCGCCTCCGACCAGGAAAGCACGCCGACACTACCAGTCGACACCTTGCCGGTGACGGGCGAACCCGTGCCGGAGCTGGCGGCGTTCGATACGCTGATCTCCACCATCATGCGCTCCTGGAACCTGCCCGGTGGGCAACTCGCGATCGCTCATGAGGGGCGCCTCGTCTACAACCGTGGCTTCGGTTGGGCCAACGTCGAGGATGTGCAGGCAGTCGAGCCGGACAACCTGTTCCGGATCGCGAGCACGTCGAAGCCGATCACCGCGGTCGCGATCCTGAAGCTGGTGGACCAGGGCGAGATC
>JACCUV010000191.1 GCA_013698495.1 Chloroflexia bacterium | reverse complement strand
GTCGGAGCGGGATTCCAGCTGAAAACCGCCCGAGGACGGTGGGAACGGACCTGCTTCGTGATCCCAACCCTGGGCGATCCATGTGGCGGGGTAGACAGGAGTCAAACGCGAGGCAAGGAGGGCGGGAAACGACGCGTCGGGCGCCATCAGCGTAAACCGGATGGCGCCATCGGGCGTGACCTCGACGGTTTCCATATTGTCCCATCGCCAGGCTTCCGGGGACCCGGACTGGCGTTCGCGAGCATCGACGACACTGGCCAGAACGTCCTCGGGCACGACGCGCGTGCCGTCGGCAAACAGCGCATCGATCCTGAGATGCAGATCCAACCGCAACCGGTCTGGAGAAAGGGCCCAGGATAGCGCCAGACCACCGGTCACACGTCCCTCGGGGGTTACGTTCAACAGGCTGCTCGTGGTCAGCAGGTGAGCCCAGATCGCGCCCGTTCCGCCGCCAGTCAGCATGTCGCCCGTTGGGAAATCCGGTAAGGACACACGTGGCATGCCGTAGCCACGGTCGATCTGGGCGAAACCTGGCGAGCATGCGCCCGCTCCGATCAATGCGGCTGCGCCCAGCAAATCGCGACGGCTGATTGTTGGTAGACGGGGGTCCACGTCGTGCGGTCTCGGGTAGCGATTGCGGGGGGTCAGGAGAGCACATCCGCTAGCGCAATCATCAGTTCGTCCACCTGGCGCCGCTCCCAAATCAACGGCGCCAAGAGTCGAATCACCGTGCTGCCAGCGGGCAAGGCGAGCACACCGCGTTCCTGGAGACCGCGCAGTACCGGGGTTGACTTTTGCTTGAGCTCAATTCCGATCATGAGCCCTCTGCCGCGAACATCGCGAATACCGGGGTTTTGGAGCGCCTCGATCCGGCTGACAACTTCGGCCCCGAGCGTCGCGGCATGCTCGTACAAGCCGTCTTCCCGATAGATACGCAGCGTCTCGACCGCGGCGCGGGCCGCAAGCGGGTTGCCGCCAAATGTGGAGCCGTGGGCGCCGCTCGGCAAGGACGCGCTGATTTCCTCGGTCACCAACGTCAGGCCGATCGGGAAGCCGTTGGCCAGCGCCTTGGCGGTGACAACGATGTCGGGTACGGTCCCCATCGCCACCGAGGCAAACGGCGCTCCGGTCCGAAAGCCGCTCTGGATCTCGTCGACGATCAGCACGAGATTGTTGTTCGTCGCAATCTCACGCACAGCCGCAAGGTAGGCCGGATCGGCGACGTGAATTCCGCCTTCGCCCTGGATCGGCTCGAGGACGATTGCGGCCGTGCCGTCGTCGATGGCCGCTTCAAGCGCTTCCGGGGAGTTCCAGGCGACGTGCGTCGAGGGGATCGGCAACGGCTCAAATGGCTCGCGATACTTCTTGTCGGCGGTCGCGGAGAGCGCGCCGAGAGTTCGCCCGTGGTATCCGCGCCGGGCCGCGATCAGCCCTCGCTTGCCCGTAAACGCTTGCGCGAACTTGAGGGCGGCCTCGACGGCTTCGGCGCCGGAGTTGCTGAGGAAGGAACGTGAGAGCGCTTCAGGAGCGATTGTTGCGATCTCGGTCAACAGTTCAGCCCGGACGTCGTTGCCGAAACTTTGGTGCCCGGTGGTGAGTTGGTTCAATTGATCCGTCAGGGCGGCCGTGAAACGAGGATGTGCGTGACCAAGCGAGGCGACGCCGTAATTGCTCATGGCGTCGAGATAACGCCGACCGGCGGCATCGAAGAGGTATGAACCCTCACCTCGAACCAGCGCAATATCGCGCTTGGCGTACAGCGGAATGAGTTCGGCGCGCTCAATTTCGAGGATTTCGGCGTCGGTTCGGGTGGTGATGGCAGCGGCTGTTGCGGTAGGCATGGTGGAAATTCTCCGGACGTTCGTGGAGGTAAACCTAGGCCTGCACTGAGCTTGTCGAATATGTGTTGACCCGAGATTCGCGTTTTCTGCCAACGGGCGATCACGGAGGATCGCCCCTACGAATTGGCGATTTTTGCTTGCGCCTCGATCCGGTCGAGCACCTGCTGGACGCCAGCTAACCCATCGATCCGATGGACAACATCGGACGCGTCCGGCCAACTGGCTTGCAGGTATCCCCACGGGCCGCGGCGGACGAAGGCGGCATGCATCCCCACTGACTGGGCCGGCAGCACATCGTTGTCGAGACGGTCGCCAACGTAGAGAATCTGGTCGAAAGCGAGATTAAGTCCGGACGCAATCCGCTGGAAAAAATCTGGATCGGGTTTGGCGACGCCCCAATCGGCCGAGGAGCCGGCGAAATCCACCGGTAGACCGAGGGCGACGACCTGCTGGACAGCGCCCAGTGGTTGATTCCCGGTAATCCCGATCCGGTATCCGGCGGTCTTGAGCTGGCGCAAGACCGAGACCACATCGGGATAGAGGTCCTGTTGCTCGATCCGGTAGCCGAAAATATTCGGATCGACCGATTCGATCTGGAGAAACCCGAACAGGCTCTGATGATGCTCGCGCCGTTCAATCAACCCACCCAAAACGCCCATCAGGGTCAGTTCCGGGATGCCCACGTACCGCGCAACCGCGGCCCAGTGCCGGGTCTCATCGACGAGGGTTTCGCCAATATCGAACACGACCGCCTCTACCTGCCTTGTCATGCGGAAACCACGTTCGATTTGCTCACAACGGTCCCTTCACCGGCCAACGCCTTCGAAATTGGCGCCGCAATGCGGGCATCGGCAAAGACGACCTTGCCGACGCCGCGCTCAACGGCCTTGATCGCTGATTCTACCTTGACGACCATCCTCCCGGCGGCGGATTCGAGCGCAGCCTCTGGATTCGAGGCGTCGACTTCGCGAATCAGCGACGATTCATCGAACCGATCGGCGAGCAATCCGGGCGTGTCCGAAAAGAAGAACAGGCCCTCGGCCCCGAGCGCCTCGGCGATGCCGAGCGCGAGTTTGTCGCCATCGACATTGATCGGCACGCCGTCGGTCGAAAGGGCCGGCGGCGTGAGCAAGACGACGAACCCGGCGTTCATCAAGATCGTGACGAGGGTGGTGTCGATTTGCTCGATTGTGCCGGCGTGATCGTCGCGGAAGACGCGGGTCTTGCCCTCCTCCGTACCGCGAATCACGGGTTTCCGGCGACCGACCGCGATGCCGCCGTCCATCGCCGAGATACCGACGGCGTTGACCCCGAAACGGCGAAACGCGGCCACGAGGCGTTTGTTTTGCTTGCCGCAGTAGGCCATCAGCATCGCATCCATCGTCGCGGCATCGACGTAGCGGGAGACGCGGCCACTGTTCGACGTGATCATTCGCGGCGGCATGCCGAGCGCATCCGAGAGCGCGCTGAATTCGGCGTTGCCACCATGGACGATAACAAATGGTTGGTCGATTGTGGCGACATCGGCGGCGAAGTTGGCGAAAGCATCGGCCCCGATCGTTGCGCCACCCCCGATCTTGATGACGAGCATTCTCTTTTCCTGCCGGTGCGGGAGGACCATTCGACTGCGCTCAGGGCAGGCTCGCAGGCCCTCCCCTACGAAAGATGTCATTCGCGTGGGGGTCGACCCCGTGTCGACCCTAGATCGGGTGGAGACCCGGGAAGTCGATCGCGGTTTCTTCCGGGAAGCCCATCCGGATGTTGAACGCCTGGACGGCCTGGCCCGCGGCTCCCTTCATCAAGTTGTCGATCGCGGCGAGGACAACGATCCGGTTCGAGTGCGGGTCTTTCTCCCATCCGACATCGCCGTAATTCGATCCGATGAGGATTTTCGGTTCCGGATAGCGGTGAATGCCGGCGCTTTCCTTGACGAGACGAATGAACGGCTCGTCCTTGTAGGCAGTGCGGTATATTTTCCAGAGATCCTTGTCTTCAAGCGGATTCCTGGTGAAGACATGCGACGTCGTGAGAATGCCGCGCACAGCGTCGGTGGAAGTCGCGGAAAACGATATCTTCGGCGTGCAACCATTGAACGTGCACTCCTGGACGATTTCAGCCGTGTGGCGATGACCGGTCGGCTTGAAGGATCGCACGACCCCGGCCCGCTCCGGGT
>JACCUV010000189.1 GCA_013698495.1 Chloroflexia bacterium | reverse complement strand
CGGAAATGATCTCGAATGGCTGGACGTCGTCGAACCCGGAATCGGATTCGAGTTCAATTTCCACTGTTTCGTCTTCCATTGCCTCGTCGTTGAGCAACTGACGCAGACGCTTTTGCTCGCGTCGACGACGACGTTCCACGGCCTGCGCTTCGCGTTCGGCGAGGTCCTCCTCGCCGAGATCTTCGCCGTTTGGCCTGGTTCTGGGTCGGGACGGTTTGCGACGCAGCGCCTGCTCCGAGAGGATCTCGGTCAGGCGCTCGACGGCCAGGGCCGCGGCATCTTCCTTCACCTGCTCTGTCCGCTCGCTGTGAATCATCGAGATCGCGATTTCGACGAGATCGCGAACGATCGATTCAACATCGCGACCAACATACCCAACCTCGGTGAACTTGGTGGCCTCGACCTTGATGAATGGTGCGTCGACGATTCGGGCGACGCGGCGCGCGATCTCAGTCTTGCCGACACCGGTCGAACCGATCATGAGGATGTTCTTGGGATGCACCTCGCGCCGAAGGTCTTCCGGCAACTGCTGGCGTCGATAGCGGTTGCGCAGCGCGACCGCAACCGCTCGTTTGGCATCGGCCTGGCCGATGATGAACCGATCCAGTTCAGCGACAATTTGCCGGGGAGTCATGCTCTCGGCCTGGGTCATGTCGGGGGCCATCTCACCAGATGACCGAATGGTCTTGTCCTTGCCGGATACTTTGCGAGCCGGTTCAACCATCAGGAGCCGACCTCATCGGAGATTTCGTCACCGGCAACCGGTTCGCCCTGCACTATTTCCACCGAAATCTGCGCGTTGGTGAAGATGCAAATCTCCGCCGTGACCGCCATTGCGGCACGGACGATTTCCTCGGCCGTCATCTGTGTTTTGAGCACCAGCGCCTTGGCCGCGGCGGTCGCGAAAGGCGCTCCCGAGCCAATGGCGATCACGCCGTCATCGGGTTCTATCACGTCGCCTTCGCCGGAAAGGAGCAACAGCGAGTGACTGTCGGCCACGATCAGTTGCGCCTCCAGCCGTCGCAAATAGCGATCGGTGCGCCATTCCTTGGTCAGTTCTACGGCGGCCTTGCGGAGGTTTCCGTCCCAGGTCTCCAGTTGCGACTCGAATTTGCCAAACAGGGTCAAGGCATCGGCCACGGCGCCGGCAAACCCGGCCACAACCTGGCCGTCGTACAGCGTGCGCAATTTCCGGGCGTTGTGCTTGAGGACGATGTCGCCAATTGTGACCTGGCCGTCGCCCGCGAGAGCGACCTGATCGCCTCGCTTGACGCCGACGATCGTCGTGGCGTGTGGTCTGGGATAACGTTCTGATTGCATCTAATTGTTCACCATATTCAGAATCATGAATACGAGCGCTGCGTCACCAGGGGATAGTGCCCTCGACTATCGCGGCAAAGCATGACCGAGAATCTCGTTTGCCACAAGATGCCCGGTCGAACGCAGTTCCAGCGTGCCGGAAACCCGGTTTCTAGTCGCCTGCCTTGGCCAGCAGTTGACCGGTGTACTTGCACGACGAGCACTTCACTGATGCGCCTTTCCCAACATACACCAGGTACGATCCGCATTCCGGGCAGGCCTCGCCACTCGGTTTGTTCCAGGAGACGAAGTCGCACTCGGGATACCGATTGCATCCGTAAAAGGTCCGGCCCTTCCGGGAACGGCGTTCGACAACCTCCCCGATCGAACAAGTAGGACAAGGTAGACCAATTTTGGTAAGCAAGGGCAAGGCATTGCGGCAATCCGGAAACCCGCTGCAGGCCAGGAATTTGCCATAGCGGCCCAGCTTGATCACCATTGGCCGGCCGCAAATCTCGCAGATCTCGTCGGTCGGTTCGTCCCTGATTTTGACCCGTTCCATTGTCTCTTCAGCCCGCGCGAGCGTGCTCGTGAACGGCGTGTAGAACTGATGGAGGGTCGGGATCCAGGCCCGGTCGCCGGAAGCGATTTCGTCGAGTTCCGCTTCGAGCTGCGACGTGAACCCAATATCGAAAATCGTCGGGAAGTGCTCGACCAGAAGATCGGCAACCACGAATCCCATTTCCGTGGGCACGAGCTTGCGCTCTTCCACAGCCGTGTAATTCCGGGCCTGGAGCGTGGCGATCGTCGGCGCGTAGGTGCTCGGTCGTCCGATGCCCTGTTCTTCGAGCGCCTTGACCAGTGTCGCCTCCGTGAAGCGTGGAGGCGGTTGGGTGAAGTGCTGGTCCGGGACGAGTTTGAGCAGGTTGAGATCCTCGTCGGGCGCGACTTCTGGCAGGGCGCCGCGATCGAGTTCATCGGTCTCGCCTTCATCGCGACCCTGCTGATACACCGCCATCCAACCCTGGAACTTCACGATCGAACCGGTGGCCCGGAAGATGTACGGCGCCTTCCCGGACGCAATCTCCGACTCAGTGCCGGCCCCGACATCGACGCGGGTGTTGTCGAGCACGGCAGACGCCATTTGACTCGCCATGAATCGCTGCCAAACCAGTTGATAGAGCTTGAATTGGGGCGCCGAGAGCACTTTCTTGACCGATTGGGGGTCGCGATGAGGCGCGGTTGGACGTATCGCCTCATGCGCTTCCTGGGCGCCCTTGCTCTTGCGCGTGTAGACCGGGGGCTTGCCAGGCACAAAACTCGGGCCGAACCTCGCGGCGATCGCGTCGCGGGCGGCCTGTTGGGCGGAACTCGATACATTTGTTGAGTCGGTTCGCATGTAGGTGATGAGCCCTTGCGTGCCCTCCGTCCCCAGATCGATGCCCTCATAGAGTTCCTGGGCAATGCTCATCGTGCGCCGCACTGCGAAGCCCAACTTGCGGGAGGCCTCCTGCTGCAAGGTGCTGGTGATGAATGGCGCTTGCGGCCGGCGTCGCGTTTCACGGCGAACGACATCGGCTACTCGCCAGGAGGCGTTATCCAGCGCCGAGACAATTTCATGCGCCTGCTCACCTCTGGTCAAATCGGCTTTCTTACCTTCAACCTGGTGCAAGCTCGCCCGGAATGTGTCGCGTTCCGTTGGTTCATGACCCACGATTTTGCTCAGGTCGGCATCCAGCGACCAGTATTCGACCGGGATGAACTGATCGATTTCCCGCTCGCGTTCGACCACGATCCGCAACGCGGCCGTCTGGACGCGCCCGGCGGAGAGCCCGCGTTTGACCTTTTTCCACAACAGTGGGCTGATGCCATAGCCAACGAGCCGATCGAGGATGCGGCGCGCTTGCTGGGCGTCGACCAGGTCCATGTCGATGTCGCGTGGGTTGTTGATCGCCGCATTGACCGCCTCAGGTGTGATCTCGTTGAACACAATCCGCCGCAGTGGCTTGTCGGTGGCTTCCGTCGCTTGCACGAGGTGCCAGGCGATCGCCTCGCCTTCGCGGTCAGGGTCGGTCGCCAGAAAAATTTCACGGGCGCCCTGAACGCTGGCCTTGAGTTCCTTGACGACTTTCGTCTTGTCGCGAGGAATGAGGTACTTCGGTTCGAAGTCAGCTTCGACGTCGACACCGAGTGTGCTCTTGGGCAGATCGCGAATATGACCCATCGAGGCCTTGACGGTGTAGCCGGCTCCCAGGTAGCGCCCGATCGAGCGCGCCTTGGCGGGAGACTCGACGATCACCAGTTTGCCTCTGGGCGCGGTCGTCCGTTTTTTGGCGGTGGTCGTTTTCTTACGGACGGCCGGTTTTTTGGCGGCGGTCGATGTCGATCGGCTCGTTGTCTCGGCCGATGTTGAATCTGTCATGGACGATTGAACCTCGTATTTTCGCAGCCCGGCTCAACAGTGGGAACCGGGTGAGTGTGTTGGCCATGCACTTTACAGGGTAGTGACATTCTCGCGAGTGGCGGAGGCTGGCCGTGTGGGTTCGACCAATCCTCACCACAGCATTCCTTTATTCAACAGTAGGAAGCCGTGTCAAGTTCTGTCAAGGCGCATTCTGGTCTTCGTTGGTTCTCTTCAACAAATCGGGCCGCACTATTTACCTAACGTTCCAGGTGGGAGTGGCCGTCGCTTATCGCGGTAAACCGATGCGGGCGGGTACCAGTTCCGGCCCCGTCGAATCCGTTTCAACCATCATCCAGGTTGGCTCAGCGCCGAGTGTAGTATTGCGCCCCGCCATTTCGCACAAGCTGTTGAAGTTCCAACATCAACAAAATCGCCGAGACCTGGGGCATCGGTATGC
>JACCUV010000185.1 GCA_013698495.1 Chloroflexia bacterium | reverse complement strand
GCGCGAAGCAGCTCGACCGGGCCAACCAGGTTTTTGTTGACCTCGGAAGCTGGGGGCCCAAAAAAGGTGGCCGGGATATCCGCTCCAATAGAAGCTGGCGCTGGTTGTACTTCGTCTATGCCAGCCGGCTCAGGCGTCGCGTCATCCTGGGCCTGTCCTGTCGCGCTGCCCGCAATCAGCATGAGGCCCACGAGTGCAAATTTGATCGCGACCGACGCAACAGTGCGGGCTTGTGTCCCCGACGTCGGCGCCGCTCGTTTCCTCACGGAGCCTGGCACGCGGCGCACAAGGAGTGCGTTATCGACCAAGAGTCGTGATTGAGGTCCGGCATCGTTGAAACGGAACATGTGCATCCTCCTTGTGGAGAGGTTGTCAACCAATTGACACCCTCGTGCGGATCCATGCGTCGGGGCGCCGCGAGGTGAGACATGTAATCAAAGTTGCGCAGCTCACACGCGGGCCCGGCAGGAGTGAGTTCCGTGGGCTTGTGATATCGTTACAAAACTTTGTGACTGGCCTCTGACAACAGCGGCACGGTCCGGAGATTCCGTTCTTCTTCCCGCAGCGACAAGTTGGCATCATCATGACCACTAGCGATTCTCGAATCACAGGCTCGCGGTCCGAGCGTCCACCTCCCCATGTCGAGCCAGCCCTTATCGCTGCTCTGGGGCGTGGTGAAGAAGGCGCGTTCGAAACGCTCATTCAGCGGCATCACACCGCCTTGATCCGCTTGGCGCGAGTGTGGGTCCGCGATGCGTCCGCCGCGGAAGAAGTTGTGCAGGAGACGTGGCTGGCGGTCGTTCAGGGTATTCACGCATTCCAGGGCCGTTCCTCGCTCCAGAGCTGGATTTTCAGGATTCTGGCGAACAAGGCGAAGCGACGTGGCACGCGGGAGAGTCGTTCGCACCCGTTTTCAGCGTACGATATCGGCATCGACCAGGAAGACTCGCCAGGGATTAGCCCAGACCACTTTTTCCCACATGGCCATGAGTGGGCCGGCCACTGGTCCCATCCGCTCGCGGATGAAGAGAGTTGTCCGGAGCGTCATATGCTTGCGGACGAATTGGGCGGATTCATCTTGCGGAAGATCGACGAATTGCCAGCACCTTACCGGGGAGTCATCCTTTTGCACGACTTTCACGGCCTCAACACGGAGGAGACGTGCACCATCCTCGGCATAAGCGCCAACAATCAGCGGGTGATCCTGCACCGAGCGCGAACCAGACTCCGGGTTGCACTGGAACCATATCTGAAGGGCAATGACCATGCCGCCTCCAGTGGATAACGGCGAAGCCGTTGCCTTGGGTGCTCTGAGGTGCCGGGATTTCGTCGACCTGGTCACTGATTACCTCGAAAGCACCCTGGATCAGCAAACACGCGCCCGATTCGAGGACCACCTGATCGATTGTCCAGATTGCTCCGTCTACCTACGACAGTTGGAAGAAATCGTGGGCGCGGTCGGCATCCTGCGCGAAGAAGACCTTTCGCCCGGAGCCCGGGACGTGCTTCTCAGCCGCTTCCGCACCTGGAAAATCGGCGGGTGAAGGCGCCAGATGAAGCACCCTCATGGTGTCACCCCGCAGTGGGAATCGGAATATCAGAAGGCGCCAGCCCACGGCGATTGCATCTACATGGTGATCAGGACGCAGCGAAAATTGTTGGAGTCCCAATCAAATGTTCCCGTCTGACGCCACCGCCACATTCGACCGAACGGGACCTGACGGCGTCACCTGGCCAGCAGCCACGATCCACTCGGTGACGATGGCCAAACTGCAGGACGAGTTCGCCGAAATCGCGACCACGGACGAGGTGCTGGCGCGACTTGGGTAGGTTTGGGGCGACGTTTGGACGGCGGTAGCTTTGGACGTAGTCAACGTGTATGGGAGCGACGTTCACCGGGATCATGATGCGTGCGGCAACCTGACTCGGGAAGAGCCGTCAGATCGGTTGCAGAGAGGACCGATTACGCGCGGGGCGGGTTCCCGGAAGGCATGGGGTGAACGAGACCACCTGAACCGCGGCGGTTTCTGCCGACACTTAATAAAAGGATTCAGTCAGGATTGACTTGGCGCAACGAACGGCAGATACTGGGCGCTGGGTCCAACATTTGAATGGTCGCGCATCCCATCTGCGGAAACGGAGAGGTTGTAATGGCCACCCAGGAAACCCAGCCTGACCAAAGTGCAATCGAAGCGGCAACGATGCAAATGGTGGGATATCTCACCGGAGCTGCGCTCTCGGCCGGTGTCATGCTTGGCAGCAAACTCGGATACTACAAGTCGCTGGCCGAGTCCGGGCCACTCACTGCCAAGGAACTCGCCGAACGCGCCGGCGCCAACGAACGGATAACGCGGGAATGGCTCGATGGTCAGGCCGCGGGAAAGATTCTGACCTACAACGCTTCGGACGACACCTATGACCTGGACGCCGCATCCGCGATGGTATTTGCCAACGAGGACTCCCCGGTCTATCTCGCCGATGGCATCGGCGTGATCAGGGCAATGTTCACGGATGTGGACCACATCAGGGACGCCGCAAGAGGCGATGGTGGATTCGCCTGGTCCGATCACGAAGAGTGCCTGTTTACGGGCACCGGGCGATTTTTCCGGCCTGGTTACCTCAACCACCTCACGCCTGAGTGGATACCCAGTATCGACGGGCTCGAGGACAAGCTCAATGCGGGCGCAAACGTCCTCGAC
The DNA here is from genome assembly GCA_013698495.1 of Chloroflexia bacterium. GTDB lineage: Bacteria > Chloroflexota > Chloroflexia > Thermomicrobiales > UBA6265 > JACCYX01. Next base: position 7,089 of record JACCUV010000185.1, on the reverse strand, counting down.
GTCGGCTGTGGCGTCGGGTATTCCAGTGTCATGATTGCCGAGGCGTATCCGAACGCGACCGTCAAGGGAATCGACTATCACGCCGGATCGATCGACCTGGCGCGAGAGAACGCGCGCAGTTCATCGGCTGCAGACAGGGTGTCGTTCGATGTGGCAAGCGCCACAAACTATCACGGGACCTATGATTTGATCTGCTTCTTCGATTGCCTGCACGATTTGGGCGATCCTGTGGGAGCAGCCCAGCAGGCCAGGAATCACCTTGCGGATGATGGCATTGTCATGATGGTGGAGCCGTGGGCGCTGGACGGGCGCGCCGCGAACATGGACGCCCCATTTGCACCACTCTTCTACAGCGCATCGACGTTCCTGTGTGTACCCAACTCGTTGTCTCAGGATACGGGCCGCGCCCTTGGCGCGCAGTCAGGTGAGGCCCAAATGCGGGCGGTGTTCGAGGAAGCCGGCTTCGGTTCGTTCAATCGCACAATCGAAACGCCGTTCAATATTGTCTATGCGGCGCGACCATGAACGTTGGCAGGTGATGTGACGCACAACGACATGATCACAAGGACAAAGTGGCCGGGCGCAAACGCGCGCCCGGCGGCTTTGTGTCTTTGAGCAAGCAGTCATAGCGAGCCGCCGCAAGACTTGTCAGTGTGACGACTGCCCCTGTTGGCCACCCCATTCGACAAGCTCAAAGCAGGCGCCAGGAGCGGCCAATACCAAATGGTCAGACCTAAGCAGCTTCTCATAAATGTTGACCCAGTTTGATCGCTGGCCGGTCGTCGCTATGGAAGTGGGCCTCGATATGATCGAGCAGGATCGTGACCGCTGCCGTCAACCCGTCGATGTCTGCCCAGAACCGGTGGCAGGCAAGCTTCTGTTTGAGGAAGCGCCAAACCCGTTCGATCAGGTTCAGGTGCGGACTGTAGACCGGCAGCCAGAACGGGGTGATGCGACGGTCCTGCGCGGCCCACCACGCCTTGACCACCGGCGCCCGATGATAGCTGGCATTGTCCATCACCAGCACCAGCTGTTCGGTTGGCCATGTCTGGGTGACCTGCTCCAGAAACGCGGCAAAGGCATCACCGCTTTTCGTCGGATGCATTCGCCACGTCACCTTGCCCGAGCCATAGTCCAGGGCCCCGAACACTGACTGGCGCTGATCCCCGCCCATCGGCGCCTTCAGCGGACATCCGCGGCGTTGCCAGGCCTTGACCAGGTGGGGGCGAGTGTGGAAGGCGCATTCATCCAGGTAGACAAGGCGGAATCCAGTCCCGGCAGGAGCCCCCTTTTTTGGAGTTCGGCCAGGACATGCTTGGCGGCCGCGACAGCCTCGGGATCCTGACGGTGCGTCAGATCATGCCGGGGGCGCTGGTAGCGAAAGTCCATCGCGTGCAGGGTCCGGTGGACCGTGGCCGGATGGACGTGCCATCCGCGTCGCTCTCACAGGTCGGCCAGATCGACGACGGTCCAGGTCGTGACATGGTAGTCGTAGTCAAGCGGCGAGGCGGCGAGCGCCGTTTCGAGCACCTCCCGCGCCGCGGCATCCAGCTTGGGCGGTCGTCCCGGGTGCTTCCGGTCGACCAGGCCCTCGCGCCCCTCGGCGAGAAACCGGTCGGTCCAGGTCCGCAGCTGCTTGGCCCCCGTGCCCAACAGCTTGGCGGCCTGCGCCTGGCTCGGGCTGGAGCACCGGATCAGCAGGCCCTGGGCACGATGCCGGACGCGCGGATCGGGGTCGGTTCGGCTCAGACGATGCAAGGTATCCTTGAACGGCACAAGCGGAGATTCCATGCTAAACTCCTTGAATCCCATCACTGTGCCACGTAGTCACAAATTATGCAAGTCTGCTTAGGGGCTGGTATTGTGTCGGTTGTTCCGACAAGACGGCTGTTCCAACGGCTTGCCACCAATGTGTGTAGGTCTCAACCTCCGTGTTGACACATGCTTTCGGAAGTAGGCGCCTGGACGAACACATGGATCGACCGCATCCTGATGGTGAAGGGGCTGTAGTCGGTCGATCCTGGTTCGCCCCTACACCTGTGGTGCATCTCGGCTTGATTTCCCTGGATTGTCGGTACGGTTGATCATGTGTCGGCCCGGGTCGAATATGTCCGTCCTTCGCCGATCGCGTGCCAGCGTCAGGACTGGACCACCGCCAGACCGTGCGACGCGCTGTCCCGCACGGGAGTCGGAACCGTCCCGCCGACTCGTTCGCCCAGCCAGACGAGGGAGTGGCCCACCGCCTTTCGGATCGCGCTCACTTCATTTCTGATGTAAAAGGGTCGGCCGGCCTTGCGGAGGTCTTCCTGATGCGCCTTGACCAACGTGTCTACGAAAATGCTGTTGAACTCCATCATGTCGGTGCTCCTTGTGACTGAAAACCGATCGATTTGAACGCAAAGGGTCCCTGGCCGCCGATTCCCGGCTTTTCAAAGTCAACCGGCGAGTTGTCGCGCGATCTGGTTGTATGGCCGCTGCTGGCCCGGGCAATGGGGATGTCGTCTGGCTGGAGGGAGCCAAACGACGATCCTCACATCTGCCCTGGCTCAGTCGCCCTGGGCATCGTTGTTGTCGAGCCTGGCGAGTGCTTCGTCGATGTCGATCTCGCCACGCTCGAGGTCCTCGAGAATGCGGAGTCGCTCCGCATCCGCCTCGTTGTCATCTGGTGACGAGGCGGCAGGCGCCTCGTCAATCGATAGAGATTCAATGGGAGCTGTCGGCTGCTCCCCGGTTGCCGCGTTCGGACCGACTGGCGGCGGCGCTCCGGAACCGGTTGACCAGGTCCATGGTTGGGCCGAAATCGTTTCCGTGGCCGAGTCGTCGCCGGATCGGTGCGGTGGATTGGGCGGTGTCGGCGGTGTCGGCGGAGTTGGCGCAACCGGAGGCGTGCCCAGGCTGGAGAAGTTCTTCTTGAAATCGCTCGCAAAGTCCTTGGCCCAGTTCGTCATGTTGTCGATATTTACGTCCACATCGAAGCCACCATCGGCATTCCTGCCGCCTTGACCCGAAATCGTCACGCCCTCGTCGTTCGAACCGACGGTTTCAGATGCTGTGGGCAGTGGTTCGTGGCGCAGGACGAGCGAATCGTCCAACTTGCCCACCGAGGTCAGGCTGCCGCTCATCGTCCGCACGTTGAACACCGGTCCGGTCTCCGATGTTCCCATCCGCCAACTGCGTCGGCCATTCGCGACCCAGTCGCCACTCACCTTGGCCGAACCCGAGGCGGAGCGGGAGGACATCTTCGTTTCGGCCGCGGCGGGGACAGTGAGATCGAGAGTGACACTGCCACTGACAGTCGAGATCGAGTACTCCTGGGCGTTGTCGGCCGTAATGGCTGCCTTGACCGAGCCGCTGACCGTGGCCAGGCGGGCGTTCTTCATCGTGAATCGATCGATCCTGATGCTGCCGCTGACGGTGCGCAGGGCAGTCCACGCCTCACCGCCCGCGACGGAGACGCTGCCGCTGGCCGAGTTGGCCTCAAGACTGCCGTGCACCTCTTCGATGGAGGCGGACCCGCTGGCCGAACTGCTGATCACCGCACCGCGGATCTGGCGGAGGTTGATTTTCCCGGACGCCGTGACGGCAGTTACATCCGCGTTGACCTCGCTGACCGAAAGCTTGCCGCTGGCCGACTTGGCGGCAATTTTCGAACCTTCGACCAGTTTGCGCGGCGTCTCGACGTGGATGTCGTAGTTGAGGTCAGGATGAAGCCGGAGTTTGGAGAGTTCCCAGTCGTTCGGGTTGAGACCGTGCTGCAACTGGTCCTTGATCTTGCGGGCGAGACCGGTCAGTCCACCGGCAACGCTCCAATTGGGGTGAATCGAAATGCGATTGCCATCGACGTCGACTGAGACCGGGATCAGTTCAGGATCGTGCTCGTCGTTGCCATCGGAACGGCGGACGACGATCCTGACCCCAGGCTGGTCGGACTCGACAATGCGGATTGCGCCGCTGGCGTTCGATACCGACAAGACCAGCGGTTGGTCCGGATCAATGTTGACGTGTTGCTGGTAGCCGTTCTTGCCATCGATCGGCGCCATTGCGTGTGTCGATGCCACTGACGTTGCCTCCGTTCCTGATGTGTTCCGCGAATCCTCCAGATTGTTGTTGGCTGTGGTCTCGTCGCGCTCCGTCACGTGCCCTCTCCTCGTTGGTGGCGCCTGGATTCGTGCCTCATCTCCACGTCACGCTCGTACTGGCTTTCGACTATGATCTCGATCCGTTGCTCGCCATCAACCAGATCGAGCAAGGGCCCACTGAATCCCCCTTCGATCGATCGCCGGATGTCGCGGCTGTCGAGCAAGTGTCCAGGGGCGAACCGTCTCGCCAGCTTGATGCCGGAATCGACGAGCCGGTAGGGGAGGACCAGATTGATTTTGGCCTTGTTGCTGGAAAGGTCAGTGATCCGGATGCGGACATTGCCGCCAGCCGAGCCGGGCGGCGCTAGGCCCGCGGGCGGCGATGGGGCAAATGGAACAGTCTCCTGATACGAGGATCGCGATCGGTCCGAGCGGTCGAGCGCCTCGAGCAGGCGGCCCGCCTCCTCGGCGGTGACGGTCTGGTTCTCGACCAGGCGCAGGATTTCGAGGCGCTCCTCCGAGAGTCCGGAGGTCTCTTGCGTATCGGTCATGGTTACGTCCTCAGCGCCAGGGCGGAGAGCCGGGTGGCCGCCTCGTCCGCCGAAATCGACTTGTCGCGAAGCGCTTCGAGTATCTGGCGACGTTCCTCCCGCGCTTGGCTCGGCCGCAAGCTGTCATCCGACGTCGCCGGGAACCCGAGACCGCGAATGACCTCGTTGAGCCGCGCCCGAACGGTCGGGTAGGAAATCCCGAGCTCGGCCTCGACATCCTTGATCACGCCCCGGTTCTTGATGAAGACCTCGAGAAACCGGAGGTGCTCGGCGCTGAGCCGGGCGAATCGATCGAGCGCGAAGTGCCCGTCGATTCCGGTGTAGCACGACCCGCATTCGAGGCGCGCAACGTGCAGCTCATCGCCGCAAACGGGGCACTGGCCGGGAACTGGATAGAGCGGAGGGGAATTGCTGTGGCCGCGGCCGTTTGGTGAATCGCTCATAGGTGGGAACTCCTCGTAAACAAGATCTGCACACTGCGTTGTGCGCCGCTGGGCTGACAGACGTTCGTCAGCGCCATTGAGTTGATGTTAAGTCAGACATTAAGATTTGTCAACTGTACATTGAATTTATTGATCGAGTAATTGATTTTGTTGGATTTGCTCCTGTTTCGGCATTGAACCCAGGCGGATCGACAGCCTGGAAGCGGTGGGGCCGTGGAAGGCGACGATTTCGCCTCTCCTCGCTATACTTGCGACCAGAGAGAGGCGCCGCATGGGAGCGGGCGTCATTGGCGCGCAATGGGGAAACGGGTAACAACATGGCACGGTTCGAGAGTGGCGACGAAGTCAAAGTCCGGATGCCGCGTGGCAAGAGCAAACGCGGGGTGATGGGTATCAGCGTGATGTACACCACCTCGCAAGAAGCCAAATTCGACGGCGCGACCGGAACGGTGACCGGGATCGACCCGCGCAGCGCCTTGGGGATTCCTTTGTACCTGGTCGATTTCTCCGGTCACGACAACAGCCGCCTCGGGATACCGTGGCAGGCGCAATGGATGCGCGAAGAGTGGATCGTGCCGACACAGGAGAAGGCGCCAGTGATCCAGCCGCGCGACGACGAAGCGGCAGCCGGAATGGGCCGGACCTCGCAACCGGGCCAGTCGTCCTGATTTCGACGGCGCGCCACGCAATCGTGCCGATGGACCGAACGGTGACGCGCCGTGCTTGACTTCACTTTTCTCGGAACCGGCACTTCCACCGGCGTGCCCGTGATCGGCTGCGATTGCGAGGTGTGCCGCTCGGATGACCCGCGCGATCATCGCCTGCGAGCCTCGATTCTGGTGCGCACTCCGCACGCGACGATCCTGGTCGACACATCCCCCGATCTACGCGTGCAGATGCTGCTTGCCAAACCGCCCCGAGTCGACGCCGTGCTCTTCACGCACGCCCACGCCGACCACACCGCCGGCCTGGACGAGCTGCGTCGCTTCAACGTCATGCAGGCGGAGCGAATTCCGGTGTGGGCCACCGAAGCAACCGCCGGCGACCTTCAGCGGCGATTCTCATACGCGTTCGATCATTCGATTTCGTTTTTTGGCGGGAAACCGGATCTCGATCTTCAGCTCTTCGATCCCACCGAACCGTTCACGGCCGCGGGGGTTGAGATCGTACCGATTCCCGTCCTGCATGGCCGCTTGCCGATCGTCGGCTACCGGATCGGCGGATTGGCATACGTCACGGATGTGAAGTCGATCCCTGATTCGTCACGCTTGCTGCTCGACGACGCGGAGGTCCTGATTATGACCGCGTTGCGGCGCAAGGCACACATTGCCCACATGAACCTCGACGACGCGCTGGCCGCGATCGCAAGGCATCATCCGCAACGGGCCTTCCTCACCCACCTCGCCCACGACATGGGCCGGTTCGCTGATGTCGCGCCCCTGTTGCCGCCAAATGTCCAGCTGGCGACTGATGGTCTGGTGGTCTCTGGAGTCTCGGTGACCCGCAGCATGCCGTAGCGGAGGACGGCCGGTCGCACACCGAATCTGGCCGGTCTCGGCCCAGGTCTGTCCGCCCATCTCGACTCGACGACGAAGTCGGCGCTGACGTCAGCCAACGATTGCGACTGCTGCACGCTTGCAGCGTACGCTGGCGCGGACCGGGTCCGCCGTATCCAGCAGGGCAGGGATTCCTCGTTCCTCGGAATGACGGTTTGTCGGGATGTCGATCCAGGTCTGACACATCACTTATCGCTACTTCGGCCTCGGGCCCGACAAGGCGAGCACCGCTCCGGCCGGATCCTGAACGACTACATACGAGCGGCCTTCCTCGAGGTCCTTGACCGGCGTGATCGCCTTGCCTCCCAGTTCGAGGCAGCGGGCAATCGACTGCTCCAGATCAGCGACCGCAACGTAAACAAGCCACTGTGGCGGCAGGTCGGCATTCGGGCCGAGCCGGAGACAAATACCCGTGACCCATTCTCCGCCGGGTGTTTTCATGACATAATCGTCGTGGTCC
>JACCUV010000178.1 GCA_013698495.1 Chloroflexia bacterium | reverse complement strand
GTCGTATCTCGGTCCGAAGCCGCTCACACCCCTGATTGGAAGAGAAGAAGAACTGCGGCTGATAACCGGTATCCTCCTGCGCGACGACGTGCGCCTGCTCAATCTCACCGGGCCGGGCGGCATTGGCAAAACTCGCCTTGCCCTTGGCGCCGCCAATGCGTTGATCGAAGACTACCCCGATGGCGTGTACGTCATAGAGCTCGCTTCGCTTGCGGATCCTTCACTTGTCATCTCGGCCATCGCCAAAGCGCTCGCGGCGCCCGATCTCGGCATCGAATCGATGTCGCAAGCCATCAAGCAGGCACTATCCGGGCGACGCGTCCTGATGGTGATGGACAACTTCGAGCACCTCGTCGCATCGGCTCCGCTGTTGACAGCGTTGCTCTCCGCTTCGCGGACGCTGAAGATCCTCACCACGAGCCGCGACGCCCTGCATGTTTCAGGTGAGCACCGCTTTCGCGTGCCGCCATTGGCGCTTCCCCTGACGCCGGCGATGGCGGATGTTACAAACTCACCCGCCGTTCGCTTCTTTCTGGCAAAAGCCGCGTTCGTCAATCAATCCGTTGCCCTCACCCACAACAATGCCGAGGCGCTGGGCGACATCTGCCGACAGCTCGAAGGGTTGCCATTGGCCCTTGAGCTGGCCGCGGCCCGCACAGCCCACTTGTCGCCCCAGGCATTGTTGGCAAGGCTGGAACGGCGGCTCAATGAGCCGGACAGCGTCATGCGCGACGTGCCGCCACGACTGCAAAGCATGCGCAACGCCATCGCCTGGAGTTATGAACTGCTGCCCGCCAACGAACAGCGCCTGCTGTGCGCGGCTACTGTTTTTAGTGGCGGATTCACGCTCGAAGCGGTCCATGCCGTGACCGCCAGTCACGACAGGGACACGTCTCCGGGAATGGATGCGGACGACCGTGAAGAGGTCGTACTTCATGGATTGGCGGCGCTTGCCGACAAGAGCTTCCTGCACCAGATGGATTCTTCGGATGCCACTCCCCGTTTCACTATGCTCGAAACGGTCCGCGAGTTCGGCATGGAGCAACTCGTCGCCTCGGGACAGGAAGCGTCGGCCAAAGACGCCCACGCCAGCTATTTCGTCGCGTTGGCGGAGAGGATCGAGCCGAAACTCCTGGGTCCAGATTTGCAGGTTTGGTTGGACAAGTTGGACGCTGACCGAGACAACTTCCGGACGGCGCTCACCTGGCTTGCGGAGTCGGGACAACAGGACTTGCTCATTCGAGTGGCTGTGGCGCTCGGGACGTTCTGGCCGAGCCGGGGCTACCACAGCGAAGGGCGCGAATGGTTGGCGCGAGCGCTGGCGGAGTCAGCCAATTCGCCCCTTACGCTCAGGGCCAGGGCCTCACACACCGCGGGCTGGCTGGCGGTAATTCAATCCGACTTCAGTCATGCCCGTCGCATGATCGACGATGCATTTCAATACTTTCGCTCCATCGACGATCAAGAGGGTTTGGGATGGACGGTTTCGCTGCTCGGCGAAGCGAGTCGACGCGACAACAAGCTCGATGAGGCCCAGACTCAGTTCGAACAAGCGCTCGTCCTGCTTCGGGCCAGCGGCTCCTCGTACCGGCTCGCCCTCCTCTCGCACAATCTCGGTCTTCTGTTCTACGACCAGGGCGAATACGAGCGCGCAACGGAGATGTTCAACGAGTCGTTGGCCCTGTGGCACGCGCTCGGCAACCGGTGGGGCATCGGCTGTTGCTCGCTCACTCATCTCGGCGACATTGAGTACAACCAACTCAGATACGAGCGGGCTGCTTCCCGGTACCGCGAGAGTCTGGTCCTGAGTCACGAGCAAGACGACACGTTTCAGATCGCTGTCAACTTCATCGGCCTGGCCTCGGTTGCCGGAGCCTGGGACCAACCGAAGGTCGCTGCCCTTCTCCTCGGAGCCGCTGACGTCCTCCGAGAGACGGTCGACGCGCCGGTGTCCCCGGCCGAGCATGAACGCCGCGATCGAATCGAACAGTCAACCAAGATCGCCTTGGGCGAAACAGCCTTTGCGGCGACAACCGCGGGTGGTCAGGAACTGTCGATTGAGGCAGTCATCGCCGAGGCCACCACGCTCGCGCCCCTCCGGGGCATTCCATCGGTCGCCAGGCAACATGAGCTCTCGAAACGCGAGTTGGAGGTGTTGCGACTCATCTCCATCGGTCAAACCGACCGTGAAATCGCCGGTACCCTGCTGATCAGCCACCGTAC
>JACCUV010000171.1 GCA_013698495.1 Chloroflexia bacterium | reverse complement strand
GTCAACCGCGTTGTGCACGGCCCCTTCCGGCGTCCGGCCGTGGCTCATCGCGTACGGAAGTTCCTTGGCCGTGGCGATGAAAACCGCATCTTCCTCACTCCAATGCACAGTGAACGTATAGCGCTCGTCACGCGCCCATTCTTCCGTAGTCCAGACGTCATTCGAAGCCAGGAACTCCTCTTGTTTCTGCTCAACCATCTTGATGCCCTTTCGTTCCGTGCCACCCACGCCCAATCGCCTGGTCTACCCTGAGGAGCATTGCTTGTCCCGACTTTTGAGAATCGCGAGCCGAACCTGCTTGTCTGCGTAGTCCGGAAGTAGGGCGCCTTTGGGCCGAGGCAGCATAACCTTTGTTCCGGTCGACGAGTGAAACCATGGCTCATGACTTCCCTTGCCTCTGCGGGAGAGTTTGGAGAATCCCGCGACCTGAAGTTCGCCTTCAAGGTCGCGCAACTCTCGACGCATGCGGACTCCCCTTCACCTCATTCTGTTCAATGTACCAATTCGTGACGAAAAGTGTGAAAAACCTCGCGATTCTGACTCACACCACACAGGCGAACCGGGTGGGCGCATGGTCTCTCCGTTCATTTCCTGCCTGCAATGGTTGGAATTGGGAATTTGCCGCTCGGGACGATTTCTTTCACTCGTCACAGTCGTACACGAGCTTCCAAACGCATGCCTTGTACAGGCCCCACTCAGGCCAGGGCAATGGCGGTTGACGGGAAGTACCACTGATCGACAGCGGCCTCGAGTTCCCCATCGTCAGTGACCGTGAGGGCGACAGGCGATGCGAAATCGGCCGTGAGCAGCGTCTCGTCGATCAGTTGCACCGGGTGACCGAGATCGGCAAGCTCCTCCCGGACAGCGGTTTCGATGCGCGAACTGACCTTGAGCGGCCGCGACGATGCGTCGATCCGGGGCGCCGAAACGGCCTCGCCCACGGGAAGATCGAAGGCGGCGATGTTGGCGATGATCTGGGCATTGCAGTTCATTATTTTGCGCCCACCACTGGATCCGACGCTCGCCCGAATGTGCCCGTTGCGGCTGATGAGGGCGGGGGCCATGTTGGTCAGCGGTCGTTTGCGGGGCGCTACCGAATTCGGACGACCTGGTTCCGGATCGAACCACATCATGCCGTTGTTCATCAGCACTCCCGTTCCCGGCACGGTCACCCTGCTTCCCCAACTGCCAAGCAGTGTCTGGGTGATCGAGACCGCATTGCCTATCGCGTCGATCACGCCGAGATGCGTGGTGCTGCCGTCGCGCATGTACTCGGCAACGGATCCGTCCAGAGTGTGAGAGACGCCCAACTCGTCGCGCGTACCTGCTTCGGTTGGCGCAACCCGGCTGGGATCGAACCGTGCCGCTTTGGCCTGGAGATAGGCGTCGCTGAGGAGCGCATCGAGCGGGACTTCGGCCAGATCCGGATCTGCGAGGTAGGTGTACCGATCGGAGACTGCCTGGCGAAAGGCGTGCGCGTACTTGTGAAGGGTGGCGCTGGTGTTGTGACCGGTGGCTACAGGATCGAGCAGTTCAAGGATGCCGAGACATTCGGCCAGCGATGTGCCGCCCGTACCCTTGCCGATCGCATGGATGGTGTGCCCACAAAATTTGACATCGGTGGTGACTGACTCGCGAGCCGTGTAGACGGCGAAGTCGGCCGCGGTAACTGGCGTGCCCCTCTCGATGAGGTGATCGACGATGACGCCCGCCAGTTCGCCTTCATAGAAGACTCGCGGCCCATCCTCAGCGATCGCCCGGAGCGTTCGGGCCAGGTCGGGATTGCGAATCACCCGCGGACGTTCCTGCTCGATCGTCACCGGCGGGTAGCCGTTGGCGTCGAGATAGATTTCCGCTGTCGCCGGGAACGATCTCAGATTCGCGAGGTCCCTGGCGATCGTTAGTGTGGTGTGCCACGAGACGTCCAGCCCACGTTCGGCAAGCTCGATCGCGGGTTCCAGGACCCTGGCCAGCGTCATCGATCCAAACAGGTTCAGCGCCTTGGCAAGGCCCGCTACCGTTCCAGGTACGGCGATCGACCTGTAGCCAACAACATTGGCGCTGTCCTTCGTGCTCGGCCAACCGAACAGCCCGCTGTCGACTCCTCCGGCGAGCGGGTACATGCCAGGTGTGGCTCCAGAGGGCGAAATCATCGGGTACTCAATCGCGAACGATCGTTGTTCGCTGGCCAGCCACCCGACGAGGAAACCGCCGCCGCCGATCCCGTTCATCCACGGTTCAATCACACCCATCGCGAACGCTGTCGCTACCGCCGCATCGAACGCATTTCCCCCGGCGCCGAGAATATCCGATCCGGCGGCGACAGCTGGCGCCATCTTGCCGGCGACCGCGCCACCCTTGCCGGCGACCGAAGATCGGTTGAGCGTCAACGAGGTCGACGTTGCCTGCAGTCTTGCGCGGGTGGTGTACGTCATCTGTGCTTCTTTCCTGATCGGGCGAATCTCACTGTCTGTACAATGCTGAATGGTGTAGCTTCACCCAGGAACGACGTTCCGTCCAGAAGTTGGACCTGTTGACCTCTCGATCGGGCGGCGCGTACGATGGACCGGAACGCAGCTTCCCATGCCGATGTCGCGGAGCCATTCCGCCACCGCCATCGGACGAGACAAGAGGTGCCTGACGACCGGGACTGCGATCGCTGAATCGACCGTGGTCAGGCCACGCTGGAGAGGGGAGAAATGCCATGCATCGCACGTCTGATCCGACCACGCCTTCCGACTTCGATTCGGAGCTCGATGCATTGGACCTCACCTGCCCCGCCTGTGACTCCGACCTGATAACGGACGAACTCTTCCTCAGTCATCGGGTTTGCGGCTCGTGCAATCGACACTTCTCGATTGGAGCCCGCGAGCGCATTTCGTTGCTGGTCGACTCAGATGTGTTTGAAGAGTTCAGCACCGATTTGGCCGCGATGGAATCTCTCGTCGTCCGCGAACGGTTTCCGAGCGCTGAGCGGCTGGCCGAGCATCAGCATATGCGGGTAATTGGCGATGCGGTTGTGTCCGGCGTGGGGACTATTGGCGGGTTGAAAGCGGTTGTCGTCGCGCTCGACGATCACTTCATCGGACCGGCACTCGGAGCACTAATGACCGAGAAAGTCATTCTTGCCCTGGAGTACGCCAGTACCTGGAAGCTGCCTCTCCTACTGCTATGCGCTGGAGGAACGACCACCGCTCAGGCGGGTCCGCTGGCGCTCGTCCAAGGTGGGAGATTGGCGACGGCATTTGCGCGGTTGCACCTCGAAGGAGTCCTGATCGTCGGGTCAACAAGTCATCCGATAGGGAGCTCGGTTTTCGCCAATATGGCAGCCCATTGCGATCTGCTCTTCTCCGAGCCTGGGGTGGTGGCGCGAACGACCGCGACGGGAGGCCCTGAGGTCCCGAACTCCAAAACATGGCAAACTGCCGCCGATCTTCTTCGCGATGGTTGGATCGATGCAGTCGTTGATCGACCACGTCTGAAAGGTCAGATCGCGGCTGTCCTCGATTTGGTCAGCCATCCGGGATTTGCCCAGGGGTCGATTACGCCAACCGCAAATGGCGCATCAGTGCTTTCGACTCGAGAGTCGCTCGCAAATCTCGAGCATCCCGATCGACCGAGCGCGGGAGCAATTGTGGCGGCCCTTTTTTCGGGATTGATCGAATTGCATGGCGATCGGGTGGATGGAGACGATTCATCGGTTATTTGCGGGATCGGCCGATTCGATGCACTCTCCATCGCGGTCGCGGCAATGCTTGGTGACTCCGTTCCGGACAACCGGCGATCGGTGGCAACGTCGGCTCGGAAGATCGCTCGCCTGGCGCGCCTGGCGGGCCGCATGGACTTGCCGCTCATCGTGTTCATCGATTCCGGCGCCAACGATCGCACAAGTGTGTTCGCGCCCGACTCGGCATTTGCGGTCAATGCGCTGACGTCGATTCTCGCCCTTCTTCCGGTTCCGGTGATCGCCGTCGGGGCAGGCACGGTCTCGGGTCCGCTCGCAACTGGTCTGATGATTGGCGATCGGCAGTTTCTGATGTCCAGCGCGGTGTACGCGGCGCCGTTCTCGGTCGCCCCGGGTCGAGGGAAGTTTCCGAGGCCACCGCGGGCGCCACGAACCATGGGACGGGTCGCTGAGGACGATGGCGTCCTAACCGCGCACGACTGCGAACGCTTTGGGTTGATCGATGGCGTAATCGAGGAGTCGAGGCCCGGCGCCCATGCCGATCCTGAATCGACGATGGTGGCGATTCGCGCGGTCCTGCATCGTTCGCTTGCCGAACTCACCGGAACTGGTCAACGTCGACTCCTCGACACACGACATCGGCGGCAGCGCACACTCGGACAGTCGACCCCGGAAGGGTTGGCCGCGGCGCGCAGCGAGCTGTGGGAGTTGCACGAATGGCAACGATCGGTGGGACGTTCGATTGACGAGTGGCGCCTGCGCTGGGAAGAACTCAAGGCATCCCAACCCAGGCTCTCGTTTCAGCGGCCGGACATGCACGAATTGGCGACGAAGCTTCGCACGCGGCGGGCGGTGTTGATTGAACGCGCCCGATTGGGCGACCGTTCGTCGAAGGAGTCCTGACGGAGTGCAACCGTGACGCGGATCGCGAACGCGTTGATTTTGAACAAGGATGTGGAATGAAACGGGTTTCGTTGATTCAGGTAGGCTTTGGCACTGTCGGCGGCGCGGTGATCGAGCTGGTCTTGCGGCATCGCGCGCTGTGGCGAACTCGCTTTGACCTCGATGTCTCGATCGCCGCCGTCGCTGGCCGTTCCGGCGCTATCGTCAGCGACAACCCAACTGGTCTGGACGACTCAACCCTGCGCGATTTGGTCGAATCGCGACGCTCGAAAGCAGCCGCCGAACGGCCCGCGGGGGATTCCGTGGCCGATGCGCTGCCCCGCATCGTGGACGGCGGGACGACGATCGTGATCGATGCCGCATCCGGCGATGAGACCGCGAACATCGACGTTCGGGCCCTGGAACTGGGAGCGGGCGCCGTCCTCTCGAACAAGGCGCCCCTTGCCCTGGCAAAGGCCGATCCGCGCGCCAAGGCGCTCTGGTCGCATGCCGGAACCACCGGCCGGCTCAAATACGAAGCGACGTGCGGGGCTGGTTTGCCTGTGATTTCAACCCTGCAGGCATTGCTCGACACTGGAGACGAGATGCTCGAGATCTCCGGCGCCCTGTCCGGGACGTTTGGCGCGATCTTCTCGGCTGTCGGGACGGGAACGTCCTATTCCGACGCGGTCCGGGACGCGCAAGCGCAGGGCTACACCGAACCCGATCCGCGAGACGACCTGAGTGGTCTCGATGTCGCCCGCAAGGGACTGATCCTGGCGCGGACGATGGGTCAAATGGCCGACCTGGACGATATCGTCATTCATTCGCTTGTTCCGAAGCATCTCGAGGAAGCGACCGTCGACGAATTTCTCGAACGCCTCACCGACCAGGATTTCGACATTGGACGGCAGGCCGCAGAGTCTCTGGCGACGGACACGTCCCTGAAATACATCGTGAACTGGTCGCCCGATCAGGGTGTCACGGTTGGATTGCGCCAGATTCCACGATCGACCGTACTCGGCGCCCTTCAGGGACCGGAAAATATCGTTTCGTTCCGAACACGACGCTACGACCAGTACCCGTGCGTCGTTTCCGGACCAGGGGCGGGAGCGGCAGTGACCGCGGCAGGCATGGTCGCCGACATGCTCACGCTCGCGCATCGCATCGCCCGTTGACTTGACTACCGAAGCATGCGCTGGCCAACTCCTGGCGCTCCTCACTCGTCACCCTTCTTGTTCGGCTCTTCGGGAAGTTCCGCCATCGCCTCGGTGTCGAACGCACGCTCGCGAAACCGGACAATTTGCGTCAGTAATTCGCGATTGTCGGTGGTGAACCCATCGACGCCGAGTTCGAACAGCGTGCGCGCCACGGCGGGATCGTTGACGGTCCAGGCGATGATCGTGGTCCCGAGATCGTTCAAGCGAGCAACTGTCTCTTCGGTGAGGAGCCCGTGGTTGATTGAAACGGCCCGGTCTTGCCGGGATTCCAGCTTGCTCCAGACCTGGCCAAGCTCATCCTCGTCGCCAACAGAGTAAAAGATGTGGACGTTTGGAACTGTGGCGATCGCGTCGAGTTGCCGCCAGCCACGACCGCAGATCACCATTTCGCGCTCAGGTTGAATGCGCTGAATCGCTCTCACCACGCGGTGACCGAGTCGCGGAAAGCGCCCTTTCAGGTCAAGGAACAATCGCGCTCTGACGGGTGTGCCTTCCAGGAGTTCGGCAAGGTGCATTGGGCGACCGCCGATGGAGTCGATGTACCACTTCTCCCAATAGATCGGGAGTGGTCCTATCGTCTTGGTGTGACGAACCTCGAGCCGGCCATGGAATGGCCAGATGTCCGTTTCGAGCATGTCGGCGCCGTCGGCAATCGCTTCGGCGGCGCGGTCCAGATCGTTTCCCGCTCGATGCGCGATCGCAAGGGGCCGATGATTGGGGAGCACAGGATGATTGTGAAACATGGTTCCTCAACCGGACGTCAGAGTCGGAGGGTCGGCGTTTCGGAGTCTAACAGGGGCGGCCGCTGATCTTCCGGGTGGAGTAGGCCACTCAACGCGGGTATCGCGATGCGGGTTTGTTACACTCGACACGTGAAATGCAGGACGCCCGACGACCAGGGCATCGGGCGGCGGTGATTTCCGGACAGCTCCTGCCGGATCGATCTCCCGAGTGACAATGCTCTCGATTATGGCCCAGAGAGGTACATGCGTGAATCAGCCAAACGAGAATGGCGCGAGCAGCGACGTCGAACATGGCGGACAAGTTGTCTCCGACACCGACCACGTACCGCCTCGCATCGATTCCTCCCGGCATGGCATGCAGTCCGCAATCGAGCGATCGGTCCTGAAGGGCGACGATGTCGGCGACGTGAAGGCCGTGCACGTGAACATGGAGCGGTCCGGCGCCGAGCAAATCGAGGCCCAACGAGTGACACTCGATCACTCTGGTGTGAGGTCGCTAACCACCGAGTCCGCCGAGCTGATCAACTCCAGCGCGCTGCGCCTGAACGCAGACAAGGCGGCTTTCGACAAATCGTCTGTGTTCCTGGCCAACGCCAGGGAGACGCGGATCGAACATTCCAAGGT
>JACCUV010000157.1 GCA_013698495.1 Chloroflexia bacterium | reverse complement strand
TAACCGTCAATGGACAGCAGCGCTCGGCGAGCGTGGAACCACGCATGCTGCTCGTCCACTTCTTGCGTGACGAACTCGGGCTCACCGGAACTCATGTTGGTTGCGACACCAGCCAATGTGGTGCATGCGTGGTGAACGTGGACGGTTTGACGACCAAGTCGTGCACCAAACTGGCCGTCCAGGTCGATAAAAGTTCTATCGAGACGATTGAAGGGCTTGCCGACGGCGACGCATTCCATCCGATCCAGGATGCATTCTGGGAAAAGCACGGTTTGCAATGCGGGTACTGCACGCCCGGGATGATCATGTCGACCAAGGCGTTGCTTGAACGCAATCCAAACCCTACCGAAGAGGAGATCCGGCACGAGCTCGAGGGGAACATGTGCCGTTGCACGGGCTACCAGAACATCGTGCGATCAGTTCAATACGCAGCGCAGACGATGCGCAAGAAGGCAACTGGGTAGAGATCGCCACTGGCCCATGAAATCCTTTCGGAATGATTGCCATCGGGGGAGTTGACCGTGTTTCCAACATCATTTTCCTACCACCAGGCGGCCAGTGTCGCCGATGCCGTGGCCATGCTGGCGGGCAATCCGGAAGCCAAAATCCTGGCTGGAGGCCACTCGCTGATTCCGGCGATGAAGTTGCGCCTTGCCGCGCCGGGCATGCTTGTCGATTTGGGGCGAGTCAGCGAACTTAAGGGCGTCTCGATCGAGGACGGCGTGGCCACGATCGGCGCCATGACCACGTACGACGAGTTGCGCTTCGCCGAAGGAGTTTCCGAGGCGTTTCCGATCCTGCTTGACGCGATCAACGTGATTGGCGACCAGCAGGTTCGTGCCCACGGCACCATCGGCGGCGCCCTTGCGCACAACGATCCCGGGGCAGACTTGACGGCGGTGTTTTTGGCGCTGGGCGGAAGCGTCCAGGTGACAGGAACATCCGGCGAACGCACCGTCCGTGGTGAGGACCTGTTCGTCGACCTGTGGACCACGTCGCTGGAGCCGGACGAGGTGATCACCCGCGTGTCGCTCCCGGTTCCGGCCGCGGGCACATTGTCTGCTTACAAAAAACATGCTCATCCGGCGAGTGGATACGCCGTCGTGGGAATTGCGATCGCGATTGAGCAAGCCGATGGCGTCGTCTCCCAGGCGTCGATCGTGATCACCGGCGCCACGTCGAAACCGACGCGCGCGGCCACCGCGGAGCGGGCGCTCGTTGGCAAACATCTCGACCATGAGTCAATCGCGCAGGCGGCCGCGGTCGCGGCGGAGGGACTCGAGATCAATGGCGATACGTATGCGTCTGAATCCTACCGAGCACAATTAATCAAGGTGTTGGCGAAACGGGCTATCGAGTCTGCGGTATCCCGCTAGTACTGCACCCTCTTTCCAAGAGGACAACCCCGCGACCGTTCAACGGTCGCGGGGTTGTCGATTGAGAGTAGGGCCTCGCGATCAAATGATCCGGAACAACGCCACCCAGGCCACAAATTGAGTGACAAGTGCGCCCACCAATACGAATCGGCTGGCGAACCGATCGATTGGCGAAATGAACCAGGCCATGACAAACGCCATCAGCGTGAACATGGCCGCCATGAGGGGCAGGTTCCACAAGGCAGTCTCTCCCCGGAAGTTTTCGAGCACTCCCGAGGCGCTAACGTGCGTCGCAAACTGGGGCGCCAGCGAGTCCACGCGATTGGCGGCCAGAATCGCCATGCTCGCCAGGCTCACCAGCCCAATCCCGATGAATCCGAGCGCCGGAGCGTCGTTGACGAGATCGGCGTTGGCGATCGCTGGCGGAAGTGTCGGGCGCGACACCTGGGGCATCCGGATTTGCGGAGCGGGCCGGGATTGACGAGCGGGCCGTCGCGGGGCGTCGTAGGTGTCAAAATCGTCCTCATATTCGCCATACTCGTCGATGTCCTCGAACGCTTCCGGATCGTACGCGCCTCTATCGCGAGCACGCCGGTCAGTGGTCACGCGTGAGGATTGGCGTCCAACCTCCGGCGCCCGCCGTAGCGAGTCGCCCGACCTGGGTGGGGGCTGACCAAAACCGCGATCGCTGGCGTACGGATCGTCTTCAACGATCAGGTCATCGAAGGGCGGAGAGTAGCGACCGGTGTGCTGTGACTGGGGCCGAGTGTTGACCCCTGCCCGCTGGGCGGCCGCCGGTCGACCGGATTGCTGCTGAATGTTGGTGCGTAGTCGATCGATCTGGGCGGCGGTTCCCCGGCCCGACGGCGTCTCCGCGGTTTGCCCCCGCTGCCGTGGAGCGGTCTGTCGTGATGCAGGCTGCTGAGGAGGGTATGGATCGTCGAAGTCGTTGTCGACCTCCCATTCGTCCTCGTACAGGATGTCGTCGTCGTACAGAGGCTCCGATGGAGCAGGTGGCTGACGCTGCCGACTGGATCGATTGTGGCGATCGTGGGAGGACACGAACGGTGTCTCCAATCTAGACAAGTGCTGGCGAAGACCAGTGAACACTAGACGCGAGAATACCATAGTGCGTTCTTCAGGCCCGCCGCGATGTTGGCGGGACCGAAGGAGAGGTCAGGGTGCGGGGGTGGCCGTGGCCCCTGGCGAAGCCACCGGACTGGCCGCGGGAGTTGCAACTGGCGAAGCTACCGGGCTTGCCACGGGAGTCGCAACCGGTGATGCAACCGGAGTCGCGAGGCCGGTCACGATTGGCGAGGCCACCGGCGACGCCGCGGGCGATCCAGGGACAACCGGTTGTGGCCCGACTAGGGGCGGCACAGCTGTCGGCGTGACCGGAATCGGTGTAGCCGGTATCGGTGTCGGGGCTCCCGCCGGCGGCGCAAATGCAGCTGGCGTCACGGTCGGGGTGGTGAGATGGTCCGACGAAATATCGGACTCGGCGCGCTGCGTCTCCAACCAGCTATCGACCGCGTCGGTGGTTGCCAGTTGATACTGCGCCTCGGATAACGGGCGATCTGTCTCCTTCTCGATGACCCGCACAATTTGCCAACCGTAGTCAGTCTCGATCGGCTCGCTAATCTGACCGGACTCGAGCGCGAAGGCGGTTTCGGCCAGAGCAGGATCGACTTCCAGGCGCGTGAACCAGCCGAGTTGCCCGCCGGTGGCGGCCGTTGTCGTGTCGGTCGAGTTCGAGCGCGCGAGCGCCCCGAAATCGGCTCCACCAGTCGCTTGACTGTACAGTTGGTTCGCCAAATCTCCGGTTCCGACCAGGATGTGCTGGGCGTTGACCTGCTCGTCGGTTTGTGGAACATCGCTGGATAGTTGGTGCACGACCTGCTCTCGCACCAGTTGCGGCCTCACCCAGAGGCGAAGATAGTCGTCCTCGGACATGTTCGCGTCCTCAAACACGTCGTTTTGGAAGATGTCGTACTCAGCTTCGGCCGCTCTCAACGAATCCTCGAGATTCGGCGTCGCCGCCGACGAAGCAACCGGGCTCCCCTCCACGTCAACCACTGGCGTGGCGACCGGAGTAGCGATTTCAACTACCGGAGTTGCTTGCGGCGTGGCGTTGTTGACGACTGGAGTTGCCCGCGGTGTGCCCGCGATCGGACTTGCCGCGGGGCTGGCGACCATCGTCCCCAGGGCAATCGATTGCTGGGTCGCCTGCGCGTTGGCTGTTTCCGTAGCGGCCCGGGCGCGCTCCGGGATCATCGTTGGCGAAGGTTGTGGCGTCACGAGTGGGGCATCGAACGGCGCAAACTGGTTCAACGCGTAGAGTTGCGCCTGTTCGTCCGTCACCGTCACGCCCAGCGATTCAGCGCCATCGAGGAACAACCGATCATCCACCATTTGCTGAAGCGTGGTAGAGCTGACTTCGGTGCTGCCCCACACATCGTCACGCTGGGCATCGAAACTGGCCGCAAACTGCAGGAACTGCTGTTGCTGCTCGCCCTGCGACTGCATTGCGAACGATTCGTACTGCCGGGCCTGGCTGTAGAGCGCTACCGACTGATATTTCCAATAGTCGCGACGCCGTATTTCGTGGCCATTGACCTCGGCGAGTACGGCATTCGGCTTGATCGCGTACTCGTAGATTGCGCCGCCACCAAGAATGAGCACGACCAGACTCACCACACCGATCATCGTCAACATGAACATGCGCTGGTATTGGGCTTCCTGGTCGCGGCGACTTCGACGCTGGGCTTGTCCCGTAGACCCCGGTCTGCCGCTTCCGATTCTGTCCCTGATTGAATCGATGCGATTCTGGTTGGGTTTCATGAGTAGTGACGACCTCGTTCCGCACAGGTGGGAGCCGGCGAGTTGTATGCGCTGGTCTGACTGGATGGTGGCAGGCGGGCAAACGCAAACGACGCGCCTCTCCAGAATTCTGGACTTGTGGCGCGCCGTGCCGATCGACCATCAGTATGGGCGAACGTTGCGTAGTCTCAAGGCTAGCCGCGCTCGTTCGGACCCGTGAATGGCAACAGCGCCATGTATCGGGCCCGTTTGATTGCGACCGTCAACGATCGCTGGTGCTTGGCGCTGGTGCCCATTTTTCGTCGTGGCTCGATCTTGCCGCGCTCACCGACATGGCGGCGAAGACGGGCCAAATCCTTGTAGTCCACGTGCTGGATGTTGTCGACCGCAAACGCCGAAACCTTGCGACGTGGCGTGTAGCGCCCGCCGCCGCCTGGCCGTCGTCCACCGGCGCCCGGTCGACGGCGGTCACCGCCATCGCCTTCGCCACCGCCGGGTCCGCTGCGCTGCCCTTGTGGCCCGCCAAAGCGCGATCCGCCGGGTCGGCCGTCGCCGTCGGGACGCGGCGCTCGATTGTCTCGTTCCTGGGTGCTGTCCGACATGGTTGGTGTACTTTCTGTTCCGGGTGAAGCGTTTCGGGATCGCTAGAACGGCACGTCATCGAAGTTGGATGCCGCATTGTCGCCATCGGAGTCGCGACGATTACCGCCGCCACCGGATGACTCGCCGCCGCGGTTTCCGCCGGAGTACCCGCCGGATTGGCCCTGGTCGCCGTCCGGTCGATTGCCCAATATCAGGAACTCGTTGGCCGTGACATCGAGCGATGTCCGCTTTTCGCCTTCGTTCGTTGTCCACTCACGAGACTCGATGCGACCATCCACATAGACTTGCTTGCCTTTGCCGACGAATCCACGCTGAACGAGACCGTCGATCGTTTCCGCAAGACGGCCCCATGCGGTGACCCGAAACCAGGTTGTTCGCTCCTGGTCCTGGCCGCTACTGTCCTTGAAGCGTCGGCTCACGGCGATCGAGAAGTTCACATTCATCGTCCCCTGCGGCGTGTACCGGGTTTCCGGATCGCCACCCAGGTTTCCAACGAGACTGACCTTGGCAAGACTGACCATTGAACACTCCTACTCTTTCTTGACAGCATCTGCCTCGGTGGACTCGGTTTCGCTTGACACTTCCTCGGGGCCCGCGGCCGGTTCGACAATAACAGGTTCTTCAATCGCCTCGTCGGCTGTCACTTCCGTGACCGCGGCCGTTTCTGGGACCGGAGAATCGGCCTCGGGATCGGACTCCCCCGCAACGTCTTCGATGTTTGAATCCACCTCGTCATTGGTTGCAACCGTGTCTTCGGAGGTGGCGACCGTCTCATCCGTGGATGAAACGGTATCCTCGGTCGTCAATGTTTCGCCGGCCTGGGCGACCGTATCATCGGTGGTCGCTCTCTCTGCGATACCAGCGGTTGTGTCGTCGGTCGTGGCGGCGGCGCCATTCGGCGTGCTCTCGGTGGTGGCCGAGTCGGCGGCGGTCAGCGATCCTGCACTGACCGGGACCGACTCGGCGGTTGGCGGCTCTGCCCGGACAGGCGTCTCACGGGGAGGTCGACGCTCGCCCATCGGCGTTGGCCGTCGCTCGCCATCGCGACCAGGGCGGCGTTCGCCGTCGCGGCCGGGACGACGCTCTCCGGAGTCGTCGCCTGGCGGCGGCTGATTTCCTTCGTTCGGCGAGCCCCACTTGGGATCGTCGTGCACCACAAGATAGCGAATGACGCGGACATCGAGCTTCAATTCACGCTCGATCTCCGTCATCCGCGAAGGTTCGAGATCGAAGTGCCAGATTACATACATACCGTCGCGGTAGTCCTGGCTGTTGAAGCGAATCGAATAAGCCAGCCGCCGACGGCCCCACGGGGAGTCGGTCAGGATTTCCTTGATCGAGCCGGTGACATCAGTGATGTAGCCAGACACCCGATCGATCGCGCCGGTGAGATCCTCGTCCGCCAAATCGGGCAGGAGGATTACCATCAACTCATAAGCGCGCGGATCGCGAGCATAACTTGCCAAAAAGAACCCCTCTCTGTGGGTTTCCCCCCTGATCGCGGGATCCTGTTCGGGACCAATCCGGCCGGGAGGAGAAAGGTAGGTGGGCCGCGCCTTGAAACGCGAACACACGAAAGCAGCCCGGTCAATTCGGGCCAAGGCGAAGTATACCACCGCGTACCGCCAGACGAGGCAATGGCGGAACGTTCACGCCGTCACCTTCTTTATCGGCGTCACGGTTCAGGTGAGGCCCGATAGCGTG
Source organism: Chloroflexia bacterium (assembly GCA_013698495.1). Classification (GTDB taxonomy): domain Bacteria; phylum Chloroflexota; class Chloroflexia; order Thermomicrobiales; family UBA6265; genus JACCYX01. Next base: position 8,250 of record JACCUV010000157.1, on the reverse strand, counting down.
AGACCGAGGATCCCGGCCAGACGTCGCAGCGTGGCTTGCGCGTCCCGAATGTCGGCCTCTTCCGGCGCCACAAGAATGGCCTCGGCGATACTGCGAAGTTCCCGGACAGCGACCGGAGTGTCGAGGTCGTTGCTCAGTGCTTCGATGAAGCGGTCTCTATGCCGCTTTACGTCCAGCACCTTGTCGACACCGTAAGCGGGAAACTCGGCGGCCTCGGCGATGTCGGCGGCGATCGGCGCCCAGGACTCGATCTCTTCGTCGCGATACACCCACGGCTTTCGGTAGTGGTTGGAATGCAGGTAGAGGCGGAAGGCATCTGAACTGTAGTGTTGAAGGACATCGCTGGCCAGCACCAGATTGCCCAGCGACTTGCTCATTTTGTCGCCCTGATAGTCCACCATCGCCACGTGCATCCACGTGCGAACGAACGGCCTGACGCCGGTTGCGTGCTCGGATTGGGCGATTTCGCATTCGTGGTGTGGGAACACGAGGTCGTCCCCTCCTCCGTGGATATCCACGGTCGGACCCAGGTATTGCATGGCCATCGCGCTGCACTCGATGTGCCAACCCGGTCGCCCCGGACCCCACGGCGAGTCCCATGTCGGTTCGCCCGGTGAAGCCGCCTGCCACATGATGAAATCAATCGGGTCGCGCTTGTTCGGATCGTCGGGCACGTTGCCGCGATCGTTGGCGATCGGCAGCATCTCGCTGGCGGAGAGCCGGCTGAGCTTGCCAAAGTCCGGGTCGGCCGCGACCGAGTAGTACACGCTTCCGTTGGCAACGTAGGCCAGCTCTCGCTTAATCAAATTGACGACGATCTCCTGCATTTGCGGAATGTGATCGGTCGCCGCCACATAGTGATCGGGGTCGAGCGCATTGAGATCGGCCATGTCCGTGCGGTACTTGGCTGTTTCCACGCGGGCCAGCTCGTCCCACGCAATGCCTCGCTCACGTGCCTTGCGCAGGATGTCATCGTCGATATCGGTCACGTTCTGAACGTAAGTCACCGCGTGGCCGAGTTCTCGAAGAAATCGGACAAGGACATCGTAGGCGAGAAAGGTGAATGCATGACCGGCATGCGTGGTGTCGTATGGTGTGACGCCGCAGACGTAAATGCCGACATGTCCGTTGACCGATTCAAAGGGCTCGACGGATTGCGTCAACGTGTTGAATAGCCGCATGCTGGAGATGCTCCACCTCTTCGTCCGCTCGCGGGAAACCGATCGCAGCGTAGCCACCCGGCATCGAGCGTCCACGCTTGATTCAATTGCGCCTTGAGGCCGATACGATACCAACGACAGTTACTTCCCGTAGTATATCGCAGGGGATCCCCAATCACGTCAAGACCGGGGCGCAATAGATTGCCCACTTCGCCGATGTCCGCACCCATCCATGCTAAAATCCCGCCAGATCCGGATTCCATTCGCGTTGCATCTTGCGTCCATTCCAGGGGTCACACGTGTTCACCTCCAACCTCGCCAAAAGCATTTTTACCTGGTCGTCCACACGGACTCCGCGAATGGTGCATGCGGTCCTGATGCTTCTCGTGTGCGCACTCCTCGCGCCAGCTACTTTGGTCATCGCGCAGGACGCGGAAGGCACGCCCCCGCCGCTGGCAGGGGAGAGCGATACGTCGCTGCCCTGTTTCGACGGCCGCCTCCGAATTCGGGATCTTGAGCAGGCCAACCCCTCGATTCCCGATGGTTTGGAACGTGTCTACGAACTCGGCGCCCTGTGGGAAGAGGATGCCACGCTCTTTTCGCTCCGGCTCGGATGTCCCCTCCTCGAAACCGGCTATCAATGGGAGGGAACATTCTTCTCTCGCTCCGCACAGGCGTTCTACGCCACCGATACCGGGGAAATCCAGGCTGCGGAAGACGATCCCGAGACCGTGCTCGAACTCGGTACAACCGGACTCCAGGTCCTGTTTGTCTATCGCTCCCTGGTTCGAGCTGGATTCAGCGACGATTCATTGCTTGGCGCCGTGGGTGGCGTCACCATTCGGTACAACACCGATGCCCAGCCATTCGGGCCGCCTTCGGCGCCGAAGGATGACGTCTACTTCCACGTCTCGATTCAGGAGCGAGGCGAGGTTGTCGACATCTGGGTCGCCTCGAGAGACGGGGCCATTTACCGGTACAGCGCGGAATAGCGTTTGCGCCGAATTCAGGGGGAGACCAAGATTTGACCACCGTTTCATCGACTACCGAAGTCGCCACGCATTTGGCGAATCTTTTCAAATCCCAGCCGGGCGCGCTGTTCTCCGACTTCGATGGCACCCTCAGCCCGGTGGCGCCGACGCCGGACTCAGCGGTTGCCGCGCCGGGGATCACCGAGACGCTCGGTCGACTAGCCGAACGGCTTTCGCTCGTCGGAATCGTCACCGGTCGCGGTGTTGACGATGCGATGAGCCGAATCGCCGCGCCCGACTTGCTCTACGTTGGTAATCATGGTCTGGAATGGTTCGAGAACGACGAGCATCACGTCCATCCATCAGGACTCGCCGCCGAAGAGGGCCTTCCGGAAGCGCTGCGGGATGTCGAGCAGCGGCTTCAGGCGCACACCTCGTTGGCGGGCGTCATTTTCGAGAACAAGCGCTACTCGGCCTCGATTCACTATCGGCTGAGCGCGGAACCTGGCAAAACAGGGGAAATTCTGGGTCCGATCCTCCACGAGGTAGCCAAGGACTACGGCTTCTGGGTTTCCGATGGCAAAATGGTATTTGAACTGAGACCAGGCGCCAGTGTGAACAAGGGGTCGGCAGTTCGTCATCTTGTCGCCGAACGCGAACTGCGGGCGGCCGCTTTTCTGGGCGACGATGTGACCGATGCCGATGCCTTTATCGTTCTCCGCGAACTGCGCGACGAACTGGAAATCCAATCCTGCACCGTTGGGGTGCTCACACTGGACACCGATCAACGCGTGATCGACAACAGCGACTACCTGCTCGATGGTGTCGACGATGTGGTTTCGATGTTGCTGGAACTCGTGAACTTGCTACCGGACGAATCCGTTGCGCGGAAATGAGCTCGATCCAATGAGTCGAATATTGCCTGTGGCCTTGATCTGCGCGTTGATCGTTTCCGTTTTCGGATTTGCCCAACCGGCCCTGGGCCAGCGCGAGCAAGTTCCGCCCTGGCGGATTCCGATGCCGGCGGCGCGGGCGACCGCCGAGATTGTGGTCGGGGAAACCCCACTGACCGTCGAAGTCGCGGTGTCGTCGCGTGAACAGCAACTTGGTCTTGGCTATCGCAACGGTCTCGAGCCGGGGACCGGAATGCTCTTCGTCTTCCAGGAGCCGTCTGAGCGCGTCTTCTCGATGCGCGGCATGCGCTTTTGTCTTGACATCGTCTGGATCGCCAATGGCGAGATAGTGGGCGCCGCCGAGAACGCCTGTCCCGATCCCGAAGGGACCGCGGATGCCGATCGGGCACGATACTCCTCCGAGGAAGCAGTGACCCATGTCCTCGAGGTGCCCGCTGGCTGGTTAGCCGACAACGGATACGGCCCTGGCACGCGAGTCAGGAATCCCAACGCTCTGGATTAGCCGATCGCCATTCGCTGTTCCGCCGCCTTGAGCGCCTGCTCAAGGCGGTTTTGACGCACCGCTATCGTGACATCGCCTCGCGTTCGCTCCAGCACGGCCCGCAACTGATCCGTGTTGCGGCGTAATCCGCCGGTCATCGCGTCCGGGAAGTCGACCGTCACCAGCACCGAGTAGATCGCGTCCATGGATTGCATCAGCGATTCGGCGCGCTGGATCCTGTTGCCGCGCAAGGCGTCGAGCGTGTCGCGCCGGAGTTCGCTTGCCGCCTCGGCCAGCCCGTTCAAATACGCGGCGTCCTCGACCGCGAGGCGGTCCGGGTCGGGGAGAGGATCGCCGCGCAACAGGGCGAGCGTGATCGACGCTTCGGCAAATTCCTTCATCGCATCCTGCACGTATCCCGCCCAGAACACGTTCGGGTATGGCAGGGTAGCGTCCACGATTTGCGACAACACGTCGTTCGCTTCGTCAAGCATCGCCTCGGCCTCGTCGAACGCGTCGCGATGCATGGCCCGCACCGCATTGGCAGCCAGGCGAATCGCCTGGCGCCCCTGGGAGACGGCCTGGTCGCGGGCGGCGCCCATCGCTTCGAAGCGCTGAACGATCTCGCCGGTGATGGTGTGCAACGACGGGGCGGGATCGGAGGTCATCGCGTCAATCCTTCCGGAGTCTCGGTTTGAGTTTCAATTGTGCCGGGCGAGCTGCGTTCTTTGACACTGCAACTTGCAGGCAACTATACTCGTGACCGTTGCTGCGGAGACCTTGGCGAGGGCTTGTAGCGGCCAAATTCAGGAGATTCTCCCAGTGAGAATCTGGCGTTGAACGGAAGTAGTAGGCTCACCAGGCAGCGAGGCGCCGGTCGGTGGAAGGCGTCGAATTGAGCTGAACTCGTCCGTGAGCCTTGCCGGTGAACGACAAGTAGCCGGGCACGGAAGCCTCCGTTATCGGGCGTCGAGCGGATCGGATGCGATTCGCCGCAAGCGACAGCATCAGGGGCCGTAGCTCAGCTGGGAGAGCGCAACACTGGCAGTGTTGAGGTCAGGGGTTCGAGCCCCCTCGGCTCCACCGGAAATGTCGTCTGGCGGCGGAACCTGCCGATCAAGCAGGGTGGTACCGCGGAAGCGACTGTTCAACAAGCGCCTTCGTCCCTGACCAGGGATGGGGGCGTTTTCGTGTTTAACCGCAAGCACTCAATGACTTCGTTGACGTCGTTCGACTGCCACCAGCGTAGCCAGAGAGTCGGAGAACCGCCATGACAAGTGTTTCAACGCCGTCGCCAGAAGTGACCGTCCACGACGACGCCCACAAGCATGACTTTGCCCGGATCGAGTCGAAGTGGCGCGAGCGATGGCAGTCGGCCGCGATCTACCAGGTTGACGACGATGCTCCGGGTCCCAAATGGTTCTCACTGACAATGTACCCGTATCCGTCGGGGCTGCTCCACATCGGGCATTGGTACGCGTTTGCGGTGCCCGATGTGTTCGCTCGTCTCCAGCGAATGCGTGGGTTCAATGTGATGTTTCCGATGGGTTTCGATGCCTTCGGATTACCGGCCGAAAATGCCGCGATTCGAAACAACATCCATCCCGCAATCTGGACCCGTGAGAACATTCCGGCGATGCGCCATCAATACGACCTGATGGGAGCGATGATCGATTGGTCGCGTCAAGTGACCACCTGCGAACCGTCGTACTACCAGTGGAACCAGTGGTTTTTCCTACAGATGCTGGAACGTGGGTTGGCTTATCGCGCCAATGGCGCGGTGTGGTGGTGCCCCAACGATCAAACCGTGCTCGCCAACGAACAGGTGCTGGAAGGCAATGTTTGCGAACGCTGTGGGACCGAGGTCCACAAGCGCGACCTCGAGCAGTGGTACTTCCGGATTACCGATTACGCCCAGGAGTTACTAGACGACCTGGATGCTCTGGATTGGCCAGACCGGGTCAAGACCATGCAGCGCAACTGGATCGGTCGATCCGAAGGCGCGCGACTCGAGTTCACGTTGGAGATCGGCGAGGTGCTCGAAGTCTTCACAACCCGCCCGGACACGGTGTTCGGAGCAACCTTCATGGTCATTGCCCCCGAGCACCCGCTCGTCTCGCGACTGACAAGCGCCGACCGCCGCGCCGACGTTGATGCCTACGTCGCCCGGGCAAGGACCCAATCCGAGATCGAGCGACAATCGACCGATGCGGCAAAGGTCAAAACGGGCGTGTTCACCGGCTCCTACGCGATCAATCCGGTAAACGACGAACGGATTCCGATCTGGATCGCCGATTACGTGCTGATGACCTATGGCACGGGCGCGATTATGGCCGTGCCCGCACACGACGAACGCGATTTCGCGTTCGCCCGCGCCTTCGACTTGCCGATGCGGGTCGTGATCCAGCCGGACGATGTCGAAACTCTCGATCCCACGGTGATGACCGAGTCCTACCACGGGGACGGGCGGATGGTGAATTCCGGCCACTTCGATGGCACGCCGGTTCCGGAGAGTATTCCCACAGTCATTTCCTGGCTGGACGAGCAGGGCCGAGGCAAGGCCGAAGTCACGTTCCGGATTCGCGACTGGTTGATTTCGCGTCAGCGTTATTGGGGTACGCCGATCCCGATCGTCTATTGCGACAGTTGCGGCATGGTTCCAGTACCGGAATCCGAGTTGCCGGTGATCCTTCCGCTCGACGCCGAGTTCACCCCGACGGGCCAAAGTCCACTGATGCGGCATGCCGAATTCCTCGAGGTTGCCTGTCCCAAGTGTGGCGGCGCCGCGCGACGCGAAACCGACACGATGGACACGTTCATGGACTCATCGTGGTACTGGTATCGCTACACCGATCCGCACAATGCGGAAGCGCCATTCGATCCGGCCCTGGCCGCGAAGTGGACTCCGGTCGATCTCTATTGCGGCGGCATCGAGCACGCTATCCTCCACCTGCTCTACGCCCGGTTTTTCACCAAGGTGATTCGCGACCTGGGGCTGATCGACTTCGGTGAGCCTTTCACACGCTTGCGCAACCAGGGCATGATCCTGGCTGCCGAAGGCGCCAAGATGAGCAAGAGCCGCGGCACCCAGATCGGCGCCGACGAACTGCTGGCCGCACACGGCGCGGACGCACTGCGCCTGCACCTGATGTTCCTGGGACCGTGGGATCAGGGCGGACCATGGAACGATCGCGGAATCACCGGCATGGGGCGGTTCATCCGCCGCGCGTTCCTGTTGGTCTCGGAATCGGCGACGCGGGAACTCAATGGATCGGCGCCGGACGAGGCGATCGCCGGGCTGCGATCGCTGACGCATCGTACGACCAAACGAGTCACCAACGATCTGGACGGGTTCCACTTCAACACGATGATCGCGGCGCTGATCGAATACATCAACGAGTTGATGAAGCTCAAGGACACGCCGATTGCGGACGCTCCTGTGTGGCGCGAGGCAATGGAAACCCTGACCTTGCTGATGGCGCCCTCGACGCCGTATGTCGCCGAGGAGATGTGGAGCCGCCTCGGTCAGCCCTTCTCGGTCCATCAACAGTCGTGGCCAGTGTTCGACGAGGCGTTGGCGACGGTGGCGACGGTCGAGATCCCGGTGCAGGTGAATGGGAAAGTCCGCGACAGGATCGTGGTCCCAACCGGTTCCTCCCAGGAAGCGCTCCTGGAGCTGGCGAAATCCTGCGCGAAGGTTCAGGAGCACATGGCGGGCAAGACGGTTGTGAGGGAGATTGTGGTTCCCGATCGGCTGGTGAACATCGTGGTCTCATAGTGGATGTCCCATGTGTCGTCCCGCGAAGAATGAATCTGTATCAGTGCGTGATTGAAGTTGGATAGTCTCAGAGCGCCAAACCCGAATTGTTCGTGAATAAGGGCAGCGTCTGACCTGATCTTCCCCGAGCTGTTGCAGGTTCTCGCTCGTTGGCCGGCACAAGACCGGCCACTACCAGTCGGTGGCCGGGGCGAAGCGACCGGGCTAGCGGACCGGGCTGCCAGCGTCGATGATGTCGGGCTGAAGGGTCGGCGGCAACTGGAACAGCCGCTCGTTCGCTTCCTGAAGATGATCGACCTGGTCGACATCGAGCAGGATCGCCGCCTGAATCACCTGATCCATGTTCGTCACAAAAATAAATTCGATTTCGTCGCGGATGTTCTGGGGAATTTCGCGCATGTCACGTTGATTGTCGGCTGGCACGATCAATCGGCGGATACCGTGGCGATGCGCCGCCAGCGTCTTGTCGCGCAGACCGCCAATCGGCAGGACGCGACCGCGCAGCGTGATTTCGCCGGTCATCGCCGTGTCGTTGCGCACCGGTTTGCGAGTCAGCGCCGAAATCACCGCTGTCGCCATCGTGATCCCGGCCGAGGGGCCATCCTTGGGCGTCGCGCCTTCCGAAAGATGAATGTGGAGGTCCGACTTCTCCTGGAAGTCGCGATCGATCTTGAGTTCGGTGGCCCGCGACCGGGCGTAGGACATTGCCGCGTGGGCTGACTCCTGCATCACGTCGCCCGCCTGTCCGGTAACCTTCAGATTCCCTTTGCCGGGCATCGTTGCGACCTCGACCGGAATGATTTCGCCGCCGATCTCGGTGGTGCCGAGTCCGATCGCCAGTCCGATCGCGCTGTGGCTCAGACCCTGCTCAAATCCGTACCTGGCGGGACCGAGGAACTCCTCGAGGCGGTCGGGGGTCAGGTCGATCGTTGAATCGCCCTTCAAC
>JACCUV010000139.1 GCA_013698495.1 Chloroflexia bacterium | reverse complement strand
CATCCCAGGCGAACCTGCCCGGTACAACCGCGGCGAACGCGTTACCCCGGGAATCCACGATGAGCGTCGTCAACTTCAATAGTGGAAATGGACGGGCCGCAACAATCCAGCTTGCGGCGGCCGCTCGCTCCGGGTACGTTCGAGACGCAATACGAGAATCTTCTCATATAAGTGGAGGTATCGCAAGTCCTCAGGTCATCCTTCAGGCACAGATGTCGGGTCAATCCGACGATTCCTTGCCGCGGCGCGAGGGCCGGGCTCCGTTGCGCTCTCGCTGTTCGATGGCGGGAAGGTTTGCGGGCGAACTCATGATACCCTGACGTGCAGGGTATGTCGATGCCATCCAAACCCGGGCCCCGGTCGCGGCAAGCAACAATTCGCGCGTTCCGGCGCTTCCAGCCTTCCCGCACAGGATCGGGCGTTCAATGGTTATTAACACTCCGGCGCCTTGGATCACGCTGATTTTCGACGGCGCCTGCGGGTTTTGCACCCGCCAGGTTCGCTACATCCACAAGCTGGACAAGCATGGCCGCGTCGCCTCCGCACCATGCCAATTCGTGCGGCAGGATCCGGGGTACGGATTGCGGGATAAGGATTGCGAGAGGATCGCCTGGGTAATTGCCGTAGACGGGAGCCGGGTCGGCGGCGCCCAGGCATTCGCGCTTATTGCCTCAGTCCTGCTGGACAAGCAATGGCCCGTGACGGTCGGGCGGCTACCGGTGCTGAAGCAGGCGCTCGATTTCGGATACCGCCTGATCGCGAAGAACCGGTACCGGTTCCCTGGCGACACCCGGCCGATCGAGGGCGGCAGTTGCCGCGTTGGCGGGGGCCCCAGGACCAGCTGCCCCTCACAGAAGCTGTAGTTCCCACCAGCACATTGTCATGCCAGGGAACGAGGAATGTACGGTGCCCGATCGGCGCCTGGTGGCATGCCATCACCATGCAAATTGTTCCAGGGTACCCACCCGCACCACAACCCGTTACACGCCCCCTTCGGGATTCTCGTCGTCGTCGCCGTCGTCATCGCCGTCGTCATCGTCGGCGTCCACCATATCGCCGACATCGATCGAATCATCGATCTCATCAGAGTCACCAGGATCCGATTCCATCCCATTTTCATCGACGGGACGGAGGGGGGCGCCATCGGCGGCCAGGACGAGATACAGCTCGACGACGACTGCCTGATCGTCCGTTTCGCTGACGGCCGCGATCCCGACAAGCTCGTTCGATTCGGTGGTGGTCAACGGTACGATCAGGGTGTCTCCAAAAATTTCGCCGGTCAGCTCGGCGCAAGCGAGGGACCCCGCCAAATCGCTCTCTACCATTTCAATGGAAATCGCGTGCGGCGTCGCAGTCAGGTCGTCGATGGCGGCATCCAGCGTCATCGTAAACGACCAGGACCAACCGCTCTCGTCAGAGCCGCTTTGAGGTGTGGAGTCGCCGGTTGCGATCGCATTGGCCAAGGTTATGGTCCCACAGTCGCCGGCGTAGAGCCCGGCGCGGTAGGAGTCGTCCTGAAACATCGCGTCGTTGCCGGGCAGATGTCCGGGCGCGCCGGCGACGCTCAACGCGGTCCATCCGAGCAGGGCGAGACAAGCGCTCACACAAATGAACAAGCGGAGGAGTGGGGACATTCCTGATTGGATCATAGCTGCTCCCTGGTTTGAGGATGCACGGAGACGATGTAGCAGGTGTCGAGGTGACCATAGACTGGTTGGCTTCGCGCCGGGACCCTCGTTTCGCGGCGCCTGAGAGTCTGGCAAGTCAGTATCCTACGACACCTGAACGGGTTTTGGAAACAACGGCCGAGGCGGCGAGGGCCGGGGAGCCGCCTATGGCGGTGCCGGTAATGCATTGGGCGCCCGTGAATCAGAGGCAGCTGGGGCGAACGACACTGCAGGGGGGTTGGCAAGATATCCACATCGACCGGGGCTCCCCCTTTTGAGATTTTGGTGCAAGTCCCAGTGCCGCATGGTCTTTCCCAAAGCGGCAGCCTTACTGGTAGATGATCAAATCCGGGGAGGGTTCGAGCGCAAGCACTTCAACCGGGGTCATCAGCGGCACATCCTGCTTGTAGAAGAGCTTGATCCCGTGATGTTCGATCGGCTGTTGGGTGATGACGACCGTGTAGGTCTCTTCCTTCTGATCCGGCGGACCAAAACCATCCATGTCGATCACCAGGTCCACGCCATCCACCGGCTGGATCTGGTCCTTGTCTTCGATCATGCTGAAGTGGAACTGGTGGACGATCAGGGTTTTCGGCGGCACATTGTAGGTTTCGGAGATGCCCGACAGCCAATTTTGCGCCTCGGTCACCTCCGCCGCCGTCACTTGGCCGATGTGCACACCCGGGATTTCTTCGCCCCGCATGTGGAACTCGGGATCGATCCCCAAATGCACGTGCGGTTCGGCCATCCACTCCTCCAGCCCGGAGTAGTCTTCGAACGGCTCCCGAAACCCCATCTGAACATCGAAAAAGAGCAGGATGTCGTTGTCGGCGGTGAATTGCGTGTACTGATCGAGCAGGGCGGGGCTCGCGTCCGCGATGTACTTGCCGTCGTCGCCGGGGCTGGCCTGGGCGATCGAGGCAATCATCTCGAACCCGACCCTGACCGCGCGGCTGGGATCGGCGGCCCGGTAGTTGTCGGCCTCAGCCTCGAGCAACTCCAACACCCTGGCCGGTTCGAACTCGCCGAGCAGACCCATGTTCTCGTTGGTTGGGAAGCCGTAATAGAGCAGCACCCGACTCTCCGGAAACAGCGATCCACCGCCGGATTCTTCCTGGGCCAAGACGGAGGTCGAGCGCATCGCCAGCGGCGCGACGGCCGCCGCACCGCCGAGGGCGAGCGCCCGCCGGCGGGTAAGGGCGGGGTTTTGCGGGAGAAGGCGGGAAGCCGATTTCGGCGATTGAACCATTGAAGCGTTGTCCTCTCTGAGAACGGGGTCATGCAAGCGGGGTGAAAACACGGCGCGACGCATTCGGGCGCCCACCGTGGTCGAATGGTATCGCAAAATTGTACGCGTTCGCCCACCAGAGTGTGACATCGTGGAACACCTTCACCACCGGCCACCGATGATGGTAGGATCAGGCAACACACTGTTCTGGCGACTCCGGTCCCGGGCGGATGACTGGGAAGGACATCCCCCGCAAACCCGCACGTTCATTCATCGCGCCAACAGTTCAGGAACGGCCCCTCACCGTCCCACCCGCCGGTTCCACGTTTCGCACTCGCCAAGCGACGCTTTCCGCTCGTTCGCCACGTTCGCCAGCGCCGCACGACGTCGGATCCAAGGAGCATGTTCGCCTCGTGACGAACCCGCCGGAACCCTCCCGCATCGTCCAGTTTCGCCAACGCCGACCGCGACCTCGCGGGTCGGCTCCGCACTCGGTGAGGCACGAGAAGCCGGCAACGATCGGACCGACAAACGAACGCGACGTGGTCGCGGACCTTTTGCTGGAGATCAGTTCGATCGAGGATCCGTGGTCTGGCGAGCAGGAGGGCGTTCATCACCTGCGGGCGGTCCGGCTCGGCGCCTCCAGTGGCGCCTTCTACCCGCACACGCCCACCGAACAAACACCGCTTGTGGCCGCCCGCCTCGGCATTTCCGCGGTCGAAATCATGTTGCAAACCCTGGGCGAGTACGATCCGGCATTCATTCGGCAGGTTGCGGAAAACGCCGCCGCGGCGGGGGTTCAGATTCCGTCCGTTCACTCGTTGACCCGGCTCCATCCCTTCTTCGATCCCTATCCCAGGCGCGTCGAGGAAGCGCACGCGCTGTTCCGCCGGGCGATCGACGCCTGCGTCAAGCTTGGGGCCAAGGTGCTGGTGTGGCATGGTCCCAATCGCACGCAGGCAGGGACAGATGAGGGCTGGGAACGATTCATTTCCGTGTCTCATGTGTTGGCGGAAACCTGCGGCGCGGCGGGCATTACGCTCGGCATCGAGAACGTCTCGTACGGCCCGCTGGCCAGGGTCCGCGACATCGCGAACTTCGTGCGGCGCCTCAAGGACATCGGCTCGCAGCGGCAGGTCGGTTTTGTGTTCGATCCGTTCCAGGCAGCCGAGGCAGGGGCCAATCCGTTCCTGATGTTGGCGGCGATGGGGAACAGGGTTGTCAACGTCCACATCAGCGACTATCGCGAACACGATCGCGCTGCTCGTCACCTGCTCCCGGGCGATGGCAACTTGCCGTGGTCCGCGTTGCTCCGCTCGATCGCCGGCAGTGGCTATGGCGGCGCGATCATGATCGAGGGACCGCTCGGCACAGACCGCACAGGAATTGCCAGGGTGCGCCAAACGCTCGACCCGCTGATCCGCTCCGTGTTCCCGTTCGATCCGGACGCCTACCGGTACGATGAAGTCGACGACCACGCGGTGACGATGATCGGGCCGCCTGCTGGCGTGCTGAAGGGGATTGCTCTTTTCAATGAGCGCGCATTCTACGAGCAGCACGAGGAAATCGAGGCGGAGTGGCACGCCGAACGCGGTCCAATTCGGCGCCTTTACCAGGGTTTGTTGCAGATCGGGATCGGGTTTCATCACGCCCTGAACGACAACTACCAAGGAGCGGTCGCGCTCCTGACCGACGGCATCGCGAAGACGGCGGATTTCCAGCCGTATGCCCTCGGCATCGACACGGGGAAACTCGTGTCCGAGGCCAAAGCCTGCCTCGATCGGATTGTCGCCCTCGGCCCGGAACGTATCGCCGACTTCGACCACGCGACGATTCCCACCATCACCTTCACGAAGGTTTAATACGACATTCGTGCGGCGGCCGTCCTGTGCCAGTTCGCCCACCCTCACCCGACAACGCTGCAGGTCGCTACAGCTTCCGAGGCAACAGGGTAAGTGCGATCGGCAATTGGTGATCCCACTCACACAGAGATGGGCGGACAGACCTGCACCATGACCGGCCAGATCCGTGACGTGGCCGGCCGGCCCTACGACCGACGAAACGAATCAGCGCCCCACTCCGCCTTTTGCCGGTCGCTCTTTAGTTCATGGGGTGGAACTTCCGATGGCAAGGCCCGGTTCACCCGAACCGGGCCTCGCTGCATACTCGGATGTGAGGATCGGTCACGCCAAACGGCGCGCCCAATCTCTGACCGCTACCTGGAAGCGTCTTTCGACCGCTGGATTGCCGTGGCGGCGGCGAAGAAGATCGCCGAAGCGGCCACTATCAGCAGCAGCGTAGCAGTGTTTCCGGCGCCGCCACCATTTGTCCCGGTGTCCGGGAGTGTGTTGACTGGAGCGGTCGTCGCGGTCGGCTCAACTGGAGCCGAAGTTGCGGTTGGCTCGCCAGGCGCCGTGGTTGCGGTCGGACCTGGTGGCACGGTTGCGGTCGGTTCGGTCGTGGCGGTCGCGGTCGGGACTACTTCAGCCTGGACAAAGTTATTGAACTGAAAAACATTGTTGCCCGGCACCAGCTCGACGACTATACAGGGCTCTCCGTCGATACCTGTCTGGTTCTGGCCGCCTTGGGCGCCTGGCCGGGGGACGGCAATGAAGCCGTCGACTTCAAT
>JACCUV010000234.1 GCA_013698495.1 Chloroflexia bacterium | reverse complement strand
GCCCACATCAGCACCTGACCTTCAGTACGATGGGCCCGCTGCGCTTTTTGCCGGAGTTCTGCCATGAACGCCGACATTACAGGTCCGCGGTGAGCAATCATGTCGTGGGTCTGGGCTTTCACCGCTTTCGGGTGAACGACCGTCGGTCCGGGAATCCGCAACCAGCGTCCATTGCTCAATCGAGGATCGGTGACTGTTTTCGTGGGGATCGTCATGTCTATCCTGTCTCGCTTGGGAGAGGTTTCGATGGCCCTTCAAACTTAATGTTCGCCAAGTGCGTGGGATCGGTGTAGAGGATCAGTTGCGGGTCGATGTTCATCGCCGTGACGTGCACGATGCCCACACCGAAATGCTGATGCCATCGTCGATCGGTCGCCGAACCCGGATTGAAGATTGTGGTGTCACCAACGGCGCCGAGATATGGCACATGACTGTGCCCAAACATCGCGAAATCGACCTTGCCCCCAAATGCTCGTTTTACCTGATCCTTTGCCGAACGCCCACCATCGCCGTGGATCGCGCCCATCGTGTGCGTGCCGACCGAAAATCGCAACCGTCGCGGCAACGCATCCTGAAGCTCGTCGTCGTCGTTGTTCCCGGCGATCGCCAGCACCGGCGCGACCTCCGCCAACTCGTCGAGCACCGCGGCGATGTTGACATCGCCAAGATGAACGATCAGTCCGACACCTGCCCGGCGAAAGAGGTCCAGCGCGGGCACGGGGAGCGCTCTCGCCCCGTGACCGTAAATGTGCGTGTCCGCAATCACCCCGATCGTCAACGGCACGTCGAACGAGCGTCGCTTGTCGAGCGCGTCGATGCTGTTGCCCCTACCCGTCGATCACGGAAAAAATCAGCCCCGATCCGGCGCTGGTGAGCATCGACCCGAAAATTGCCCCCCACAAGCTCAGTTCGATGCCTGGCGTCACCATGGCGCCCGCGTAGAAGAGGACGGTATTGACCACCAGCGCGAATATCCCAAACGTGAGACAGGTGATTGGCAGCGTTACGACCTTGACGACAGGCTTGATGAAGGCGTTGATGGCGCCGATCACAAGACCGAACATAAGAACTGTCGTGGCCTCGTCGAATCGTATCAGCCGTTCCGAAATGGTGCCCAGTATGAGCGTGGCGGCAACCGCGGCAATGGCATAGGCGGTCACTCGAACCAGGATAAACGGAATCACGAAACCTCGTTCTACTATAGAGATGAACCGGGCCCCCGCCACTTCGCGCGTTGGCTTGAAAGTTGAACGGTGAAGCCGTTGCCAATCGCCGATCAAGTATATGGCGCCGGCGCGGCACAGCCACGCCGCACCATGTCGTTGTTTGGCGGCTGTCGCGATGCTATACTTAGTGAAGTATCAAGGTTCCCGCGCAAGACTCACGGATCGGATGGCACGCTATGGCGAAACACGACACGATCAACCTCGGATGTCCCGTGGCGCGCACGGCCGAACTGATCGGCAACAAGTGGACCCCGCTGATCATCCGCGATCTCGTTGACGGCGAAAAGCGGTTCAGCGAACTCGAGCGATCCCTTCGGGGAATCAGCCCCAAGACGCTCTCGGAGCGCCTCAAGAAACTGGAAGACGCGAGCGTCGTCAACCGCAAGTGCTTTGCCGAAGTCCCGCCCCGCGTCGAGTACACGTTGACCGAAAAGGGCATCGCCCTGCTGCCCGTTATCGAAAGCATGCGCGCCTACGGCGCGGACTGGCTTCCGGAATGCGATGAGGAGACAGAAACCGCTGTTCCCGAGCCGCTTGTCGTCGCCCTGGCGTAACAGCACCGTCGTCGCGGCACCTTCTGCCCTTGGAAGGACTCCCAATACCGGCGCGCAATCGGTTCGCCTTCATTTCATCGTATGACATGTCGCTCCACGGCGATCGTGGAGGATGATTGGTCGCGTCGCCGACAACGGTCGCACCCACCTTCCTTCACGAGTGAGACCCGCCCGCATTTGTATACTGTTGTTCGAGGCGCCCGCGACCGGTGGGGCAATCGTGCTTGCTTCTTACCCAGAGGATCAACGACGTAGATGGCGACGCAACAACAACTTCCGC
>JACCUV010000006.1 GCA_013698495.1 Chloroflexia bacterium | reverse complement strand
TTCATGCCCGGCGATCCCGCCCGCAACATGGTCGGGCAAGGGCGCGTGACAGAGTTCCAGCTCGAGGCGATTCGCGACAAATGGGGACTGAACGATCCCTGGTACGCGCGCTACTGGGAATGGATTTCCAACGTCGTCACGGGCGACCTCGGAACCTCGATGTCCCGACCCGGGATGGCGATCTCGGAGATGATCGTCGACGCCGCGGCGATGACCTTGCGGCTCAACGCCCTGTCGTTCGCGATTTCGCTCTCGATCGCGCTGCCAGTCGGCATCCTCGCCGCTGTCAAGCGCTACTCGATCTTCGATTACCTCAGCATGTTCGGTTCCACGCTCGGCGTCGCGATTCCGAACTACTGGATCGGGTTGATGGGAATCGTGATCTTCTCGGTGCAGCTCGGTTGGCTCCCGCCGTATGGCTCCGACTCCTGGAAGGGATACATCCTGCCCGTGTTGGTGCTGTCGATCGAGGAGATGGCCGCGTTGGCGAGATTGACGCGCGGAGCCACGATTGAAGTGCTATCTCAGGATTATGTCACCACGGCGAGGGCGAAGGGGCTCGCCCAGCGTGTCGTGGTTGTCCGCCATGTCGTGCGCAACGCGTTGCTGCCGGTGATCACACTGCTCGGGTACCGGATGGCGTTCATTTTGAGCGGCACGATCGTGATCGAGTCGGTTTTCGCCTGGCCCGGACTGGGGCGTCTCTTCTATCAGTCGATCACGTCCCAAGACCTGCAGGTCGTTCAAGCGATTGTGCTCCTGCTGACGACGCTGGTCGTGATCATGAACATCCTTACTGACCTGACCTATGCATTTATCGACCCTCGCGTCCGGGTGCGGTAGCAATGAGCAGTTCGAAGCAACATTCGACCTTGGCAGAACCCTCGTTGGCGGGCGCCTCGCACACGTCGTCGGCCCGCAATGGCTCGATCGATGCCGACTTCGCCGTACAACGGAACCAGCGACTGGAAACCTGGCGTCGTTTCAAGCGATACAAACCGGCCATACTTGGGCTTGGATTCGTCAGCATCCTTGTCCTGCTCGCGCTGTTCTCGCCGCTGATTGCCCCGTACAACCCCGATGCTGTCGACACCAGTTTGAGAGGGGCGGCGCCATCGGAAGAACACTGGCTGGGCAACGACGATATTGGCCGCGACATTCTCTCGAGGATCATCTACGGCACGCGGATCGCGCTGCTGGTCGGCATCGGAGCGACGGCGATCGCGGTCACGATTGGCGTGCTTGTTGGCGCGACAGCGGGCTACTTTGGGGGCAAGGTCGACTTCGCGCTCTCGCGCCTGATCGACACCTTGATGGCCTTTCCCCTGCTCGCGCTGCTGCTGACGCTCTCGACCGTGTTCGGCCCCAGCCTGCGAAATGTTGTGATCGTGATCGGATGCACGGTCTGGGCATCGTATGCGCGCGTCGTCCGGGCCGAGGTTTTGAGCCTGCGCGAGCGCGATTTCATTCTCGCCGCCCGCGCGGTGGGGACTCCGGACCGCGCGATCATCACCCGCCACCTGATTCCGAACGCGCTCGGTCCGGTAATTATTCTCGCCAGCCTCGCGGTTGGCGGCATTATCATCCTCGAATCCGCCCTCTCGTTCCTTGGGCTGGGCGTCCAGCGCCCCACCGCTTCGTGGGGCACGATGCTCTCGGACGGCCGCGATTACTTGCGGAACTATCCCCACATCGCGATCGCGCCAGGTATCGCGATTGCGCTGACCGTGCTGGCATTCAATGTGATGGGCGACGGTCTCCGCGATGCGCTCGATCCGCGTCAGAGGAATTAGGTGATCGTGCGTTCCAGGCATTCACCATGATCCGCGGGCCGATTGCAGTGTGCAAGTCTGAGAGCAAAACCAACCACCGAGGTCCGGTCACCCTGAGCGCAGCGAAGTGTCCCCGTGCGAAGCACTCGACGACGCAGTCGTCGCACTCGGTCGCCGGACACGAGCGTCTGCTGATTCAGACCGGCTTCGCCGAGGGATTCTTCAATCGTCAGAATGACGCCTTGGGGCGCGGCGTCCGAGCAACGACGAAGTCTGTTCGAAACTCCACGCCCTTGATCACGGCAATCTTCGCGATCCTCGCCACGTTCGTTCTCTTGCCCGCTCCCGGAATGGCGCACGCCGAATTCGTTCGCGCCGATCCGCCGGTCGACGGCCTCGCGATCTCAGCGCCCGACCGCATCACGCTCACGTTCAGCGAACCCGTGACCACGACCGCACCCGCGCCAGTCGTGTCGATACTCAACGAGCATGGCGAGTACATCGGCGAGTCGCCACTGCCGATTCTCACATCGGACGATCCGCGCACGCTCATGCTCGAGATTCCCGACCTCGAGCGAGGGACATATACGGTCACGTGGGAGACGACATCGGCCACCGACGGTCACTCGCTGAGCGGCGTCTATGCATTCAGAGTGGGAGGAGGGTTGCCACCCGGTCTGGCGACATCCGCAAATGACCTGCCGGCGCCATGGGCGGTGGCGACACGCTGGTTGACGTTTCTCGGGGCATCGCTGGCGGCGGGACTGCTGCTGTTCAGCGAAGCCTTCGTCGTCAAAATCCGAGAGGGATCCCGGTGGCGCTCGTGGCGCGGCCGCCTGATCCTGGGAGGGGCTGCCCTCGCGCTGTCGGCCACCGTAGCCGAGCCACTCATCCAATGGCTGGTCGGTGACTCGTCGTTGCGGACCTTGATCGATGCCCTGCCCGGTGGTTGGTGGTGGCGACCGACATTGCTCCTGCCGCTGACCTTGCTCGGTCTGGCGGTCGCCTGGCCGATGCGGGGCGCGTTGCCGCGACCGATTGCGCTCGCTGGCGCGACATTGGCGCTCGGCTCGTTGCTGGGTCTGATCATGACCAGTCACGCCGCCGGTCGCGCCGATGACCGTCTCGCCGCGATCGCATCGAATGCCCTGCACCAGTGGACCGTGGCGCTGTGGACCGGGGGGTTGGCGTCGCTTGTGGTCTGGACGATCACCCGATCCGGGGCCGATGACGCTCCGGCGCTGAGGATCCGGCGCTTCTCCAACGCGGCGCTTGGTCTGTTTGTTGCAGCGGTGGTCACTGGCGTCGTCAATGCCGGGTTTATCTTCCCGTTTGTGAGCGAGGTGCGCGCCAACGGCTTCCAGACCAGCGTGTTCGATCCACTCTGGACCTCGAACTACGGAGTCGTGTTGTTGATCAAGGTGGCGATCCTGCTGATCCCGCTTACGCTGGCGATCTATCACCGGCAGACGGTGGCCCGCCTGGGACTACACGCGCGGAGCACGGTCGTCGAGGTGGCGGGCAAGATGCCCAGGACACTGCGTTGGGAACTCATTGCAATTGCCGCGGTGATCGTTGGCGGCTCGACGATCGCGCTTTCGGCGCCGCCATCGACGGTGGAGGCGCCACTTGAGCACATTACGCTCGTGGCCGCGGCAACCGAGGTTGTCGAGCCCGATTCGATCCTCGTGCACCTCACGATCGATCCGGCGGACTCCGGCGAAAACGCGATTACGGCGCGCCTCACCGATGGCGATGGCGTGGAACTCGCCGAAGCTTCGGTGTTGCGGTTTGCGCTCGACTTCACCAGTCTCGAGCACGGAACGGTGAGTCCCGGAGTCAGTCTGCAGCGAAGTGGTGGTGGATCGAACGTGTTCCAGACAGCGGGGCTGGATCTCAGCCTCGAAGGATGGTGGCAGATCGATGCCCGGTTCACGTTGACCGGCGAAAATGAACAGGTGGCCACGTTCTACTCCCTGCTTCCCGATCCCAACACGCAGGGTTCCGATGCAGCGCCGAAACCACCATCCGATCCCGATGCCGAAGCCCTGTTCGAGACCGCATACGGGCAGATGCTTGGTTGGGACCGCGTCCGCTGGACCGAACGCCTGGGTTCGGGAAACGATGCGCTCGTGGTCGCTTCGTTCGCCGTGGTCGATGGCGGCGAGGACGAGCCAGACGCGCACACCCTCAACCTTGAGTACTCGGGTGGATTCGAAGCCACGGTCAGCGGGATACCACCGCAACCTCCAACCTATGATTCGCGCGCCTCGATCACGATCGGCGTCAAAGGGTGGCTGGAGACAAGGAGCGGGGTTTGGCTCGATCAACCGCCCTCGTCGTTCTCGACGCCTTCGGAATGGGACACCATCTATTCAGGCAGCGAGCATCACCGCATGGGCGCGATCCAGGTGATCGACGGCGTCGAACATCAGGTCGTCGCGTTTTACTTGCCCACTCAACAAGGCCGGTCGGAGGCGTGGGTCGTATGGTGGATCGAGACCTCTTCGGGCAATGTCCAACAGGTGGCGATGATTGCCCGCCTCCACTACATGGTCTGGAATTACCCTGACATCGACGGCGACTTTACAATTGAGCCGCCAGGCCCGGAGTAGCGAGCACTAATCCGCTGCCTTGGACAGGTGGTTCTGGGCATGTTCAGCGCCACTCCCTTTCGACTCGATCAGATCGTCAGGCAGCTCGTCCTGGGACTGGTTTGCGACTCTTGCCAGCCGCAACCCATTCAAGGTGACAATCAGCGACGTGCCGACATCCACCAGCACGGCAACCC
>JACCUV010000126.1 GCA_013698495.1 Chloroflexia bacterium | reverse complement strand
GAACTCTGTAGAGCAGATCGACCTTGCATCATTTCTCAACTGCGGTAGCCACACTCTGGGTATGTGCGGATTTAGCTTCGAAATCAAGACCGAATTTGGTACTACGAGCGTCTTGTTGCTGTTGATTCGGCTACCTGGCTCTCTGACAGGAATCTGTCCCTGATCGAATGACGGCAGGCTGTAGTGATCAAAAATCTCATCGAGATGTTGGTTTGGTTTTACGGTGGTCCTGCTCAAAGCCGCGATGACGCCAAGAGTGCCGACCTCCCACCCCTCCGGGATCGGACCCAGCTCCGAGTCGACGAACCGGTCGGGGAAGAGGGCGGCGGTCTCGGCGTCCATGCCCTCGGGCTGGCGACCGTCGGCTTTGGCGCGGACGGGGTCGAAGGTGACGAACCAGGAGGTGAAGAGCGTCCGGGCGATCTCGTCCAGCGTCTCGTTCATCTGCCGGTTGAGCTCGATCTTGTCGTCGAGCGTGCCGAGGATGTGGGCGATTTCTTCTCGTACTGCCTTTGGCGGCAATGGTATTGGGAGTTCGCGCACGTCCTTGAGATTCAAGGTAGCTTGAACCGTGGTAGTAGCTCGTGCACTCATTCTTTCTTGCAACTGAGGGGATCGAAGGCAAAAATCTATCCATTTTGCGCCGACTTCCTCATTTACAGGAATCACCCCAATCGCTCGGGCGACGTTCCAGCCGATCATCGCTTTGGGCACGGCAGCGGTCAAACCCAGAGTACCTACAAGCGACAGCAGAACTTCACCGCCTTTGAGGCGCGTACGCCCATACTGTGCCTCGATATCACGCGCGATTCGCAGCGCGCCAGTAGGGTCAATTCGGCCGTTTGTAAGATTGTTCACCCTTACCATATGGATTCCGTCAGTAGATGAGTGGCCAGGTTGCACAACACCGTAACTGATTCCACGAGTTGGGTCGATTAGCGAGTTCAGTGGCACGAGGGGCCACTCTGACTCAAGCTGCTTCCCTGAGAAGCTTTCTGACTTAGTTGTCACTTCGGATTCCAGTACGCTAACGTGAACAAATGTTTGACACAAGTTTGTCTGATTCCTCAAACTGCAATTCAAGGTTTGGGGGGAGGCGAGCCATTCGCGGAGAGAACGGCTCGCCGTCATGCTGCATGGCCGCCGCTCCGACATACCGCCCTGGCGTATTGAGACCCTGGCGACCCGCATCGACGTCGCGGTCGCTATCGAGCGGGGGATTCCGCTTCAATCTCCTGGCGTAGTCGCTCCTTGAGCCAGATGCGCGCCAACGTGGATGGGCCGACGCCCATGACCTTGGCCCGGCGCTGGAGCTCCCGCCGGTCCGCCTGATCGAGCCGGAGGGTGAGTCGCTCCGCCAGATCACCCCCGATCGACAGTTCGACCGGTTGCAGCTCCTGGCCCACAAACTCCGTGATGTCGTGCGTGTCCCAGAAGGCGGCTTCCTCGTCGCGATTGGCGAACGATGGGATACGGCCATCGGCTTCTGTTGGATAGCCAAGAGCCTGATCTGAATACTGCGTATGCTGGCGCTTCGTCATGGTGTACCGCCTCCTTTCGCGGCCCGATATTCGCCTCGTTCCACGCGTGACGCGGGACGAGCGCTGAAGACGTAATAGAGATGCCGCTGGTGCGGCGATTCGCCGATGATCACGGTCAGCATCCGCCCGGTCCCGGTTAGTCCAATCACGGCGACGCGGTTCTTGTAACTGGCGCGAGCGATCGCGTCGCCGACCACAACCTCCTCGACCTCGGCCGGAGTCACCTGGTGTTTGGCGATGTGGGCACGATTCCAGTCATCCCAATCAAGCGCGTCAATGCGTGGTGGGCGGTCACTCATGTGACATGGAGTATAGCAAATCGTGTCGAACATTGTCTGACACGACATGCGGCGTGATCCGCCCTCGGCAACGCAACGCGCCGCCAAACTCTGTCAATCGTCGTTGACTGCGTTCTGCCAGTTCGAGGTCCAGAAGGAACGTCGGATGCATAGTAAGTCACCGGTCCTGTTTTTGCCGCTTCCCGGTCTTGCTCGATGGCTGGATTCACTCGTGTTCCCTCCCGTTCGTGGTCGTTCGCAGCGTCACGAGGTTCTCGCTGATCATCGCTTCCAGTGAAGCCGACTTCTCAAACTGTGCTTCTAGTTTGTTGGTAAGTCGATCCATCTTTTCCCCGAATGGCTCGCCGTCGTCCTGCATGGCCGCCGCTCCGACGTACCGGCCCGGCGTGAGGACGTGGCCGTGCGCGCGCACTTCCTCCAGCGGCGTCGTTTTGCAGAACCCCGGCACGTCCTCGTACTCGCCACCGTCGCCGCGCCAGGCGTGGTACGTCCCCGTGATCGTCGCGATGTCGTCGTCGCTCAGGACACGGTGGGTGCGGTCCTCCAGCTCGCCGATCTGCCGGGCGTCGATGAAGAGCATCTCGCCGGAGCGGTCGCGCAGCGGTTTGCCCTCCTGCCCGAAGCCGTTCCTCCTGTTCTTCGCCAGGAACCAGAGGCTGACCGGGATCTGGGTGGAGAAGAACAGCTGCCCCGGCATCGAGACGATGCAGTCGACCAGGTCCGCCTCGATG
>JACCUV010000123.1 GCA_013698495.1 Chloroflexia bacterium | reverse complement strand
CGCGACGGCCCATGATGTTCGCACTCCGCTGCCGGTCGCGGACGCGACTGTTGACGGATGCTTCTCTCACATGTTGTTTTGCATGGCAATGTCCACTCCTGAACTGGAGGCGCTCACGCGAGAGGTTTGGCGTGTGCTTCGGCCAGGCGGTTGGCATGTGTACACCGTGCGGAACACAAGCGATCCTCACTTTGGAGTTGGAATCCACCACGGAGAAGATCGATACGAAACCGGGGGATATCAGGTCCACTTTTTCAACCGCCAGAAGGTAGAGCAGTTGGTCCAGGGGTTCGAGTTGACGGCAATCGACGAGTTCGACGAAGGGGTCCTTCCTCGCCGGCTCTTTCGAGTCACTCTTCGCAAGCCAGCCAACACCGCAACGTAGGACCGTCAGCGCGGGCCAGTGCGTAGTCCAGGCTGGTTTCTTATTCCGATGTGGCTGCCGCACCGTTGCGACGTGCCATGGCCCTTCGCGTTGAATCCACCGGGGCTGGTCCGATGTACTCTTGTGTGGAAAGTAGCGCCGCTCCTCCACCAGTTTCGCCAGAAAGCGACCCGCACCCAAATGTCCGCCAAGGTCCAACACGAGAACGAACTCATGCCATCCCCGCCCGATGAATCGGTCATTCGCGCACGCCTCAACACTCATTTTCTCAAATGGCTCGGCGCGGTTCCGGAATCTGGGCGCTCGCGACTGATCGTCACCACATTGCGCGACGATCCAGGTTGGGATGGCAAGGTGCGGCCGATACAGGGAGTAACCGGTCCGGAAGGTTCTGTGCTCGCCGTCGCACCCGGTCACGCCCACCTGTTCGACAACGTCGTGGTTGACGATGTATTTGCGGATGCGGCATCGAACGGCGCGATCGCCTTGCTCGAGGCGCGGCTCGGCGTTCCGGTGAGTTTCGGTCTGCCGATCTTTCGCTGGTCCGAACGCGTGCCGGATGTACCCGAAGCAGGTGAGTGGTTCGACGCCGACGATCCTCGCATTCCCGAGTGGTTGCGTCCGTTCACGGGTGGGGTCCTGATCGTGTTCGACGAGGATGGCGCCTACCAGGCGGGAGTGGGACTCAAGCGACATAACGACATTTGCCGAGAAATCTCGGTGGGAACCGATCCCGAGCATCGCGGCCAGGGATTCGCGACCCAACTTGTCGCCCAGGCGGCGCGACGAGTGATCGCCGAAGGTGGGGCGCCGATCTACCAGCACAGCGGCGCGAACGACGCTTCGGGCAGTGTGGCGGATGGGGCTGGCTTCCCCGATCGTGGTTGGCACATGCTCGAAATCCACCCCGGAGCCCCCGGCGATATCCGCGGCTAAGGTGCAATGCAGGTTGGCAGATCCAACTCAAGCCGAACGGCAGGTGGTGTCATTCCGACTCGGGTGGAATCTTCCGATCTTCGTATGCCGCGAGTAAACGATGCGGTTCCTCATTGGAAGCTGGTATCCTTTCGGTAGCACCTACGTGCCTAACGCCAAAGGATTTCAACATGACAATCTATGCCCTCCACGAAAACCCCGCCTGGTTCCCGCCGTTCGCCGCCGCTTTCGATGCGGCAGGTCTCGACTACGAGGAGTGGCTACTCACTACCGGTTCGATCGACCTCGATGCCGCCCCACCCGACGGCGTCTACTGGAACCGGCTCAGCGCCTCCTCGCACACACGTGACCACCCGTACGCGAAGGACTACACCCGAGCCGTGCTCGATTGGCTCGAAGCCCACGGGCGACGCGTCGTCAACGGCCGTTCCGTCGTGGAAATGGAAGTCAGCAAGGTCCGCCAGCTCACGGCCTTGCGATCCTTAGGAATCGATGTCCCCCGAACCGTCGCCGTCATCGGCAAGAACGACCTGCTGACCCTGGCCACAAGCATCGCGACGCCGTTCATCACGAAACACAATCAGGGCGGCAAGGGACTCGGCGTCCGCCGCTTCGACGATCACGCCACGTTCGAAGATTACGTAATGTCGGAAGAATTCGAGAAGCCGGTCGACGGCATCACCCTGCTTCAGGAATACGTTCAGGCGAAGGAGCCGTTCATCACGCGCGTCGAGACTGTCGGCTACGAATACGTCTACGCCATTACCGCCGATACGGAACGAGGCGGATTCAAGTTGTGCCCGGCCGATGCCTGCGAAGTCGACGAGTTCGGGCAACCGACGGCCGCCGAGAGCCTCTTTGCCCTCCGCGATGGTTTCGCAGACCCGATTATCGACCGGTTCCTCGGGTTTGCCCGCAAACACAAACTCGAAGTTGCCGGCTTCGAGTTCATCGAGGCCGCCGATGGCCGAATCCTGACCTACGACGTCAACACCAATACCAACTACAATCCCGATGTCGAGCAAATCGCCCCGAAATCCGGACCCGCCGAAATCGCGCGATACCTCCAGCGCGTTGAGTCCGAAACCTACGCAATTGCCCGGGCGCCGTCTTTCTGACGTGTCCCGCCCGGGAACCAGTTGGTGGAAACGCTGGCGCACTTTGGAGAACTTGTGGCAGTTTGCGAAATAACTATGGAACGGCTGCCATTCGGGGAGTTAGAGGGGAAATCCGTCGAGCGCTTCGTCCTCACGAACGCAGGTGGCGCGAACGTCGCGGTCCTCACCTTTGGGGCCGTGATCCAGGAAATTTGGGTGCCCGGTCGCGATCGCGAATTGGCGAACGTTGTCCTCGGATTCGCCGAGCTCGATGGCTATATAAGGAAGAACCCGCACTTCGGGTCGGTTGTGGGGCGTCTCGCGAATCGCCTGCGGGGCGCCTCGTTCGTGATCGACGGTGTCCTGCACAACGTTACCGCCAACAAGCCTCCGCATAGCGCCCACGGCGGGGCCAGGCCGTTCGACCGCTACGTCTGGACGCCGGAGGTGGTAGCTGTCAACGGCGCCCCAGGCGTGAAGCTCACCCACGTCAGTCCCGATCGCGACGAAGGATATCCCGGCGAGTTGACCGCGTCGGTCACCTACTCGTGGAGTGGCGATAACGCGCTGCGCCTCGACTACCACGCGACAACGACGGCGCCGACCGTGGTCAACCTCACGAATCACTCGTATTTCAATCTCGCCGGCGAAGGTTCGGGCACAGTCGAGGATCACGAGCTTCAGTTGGACTGCGACCGGTTCACCCCGACTGACCTGGACCAAATCCCGACCGGGGAGTTGGCGCCAGTGGAGGGCACAGCCCTCGATTTTCGAGTCCCACGCCGTGTCGGGGATGCCCTGCGCGACGGCGGAGACGACCAAATCCGGATCGCCCGCGGGATCGACCACAACTTCGTCGTCAACCGCCCCGCTCCCGATGACGACTCGCTGACCCGCGCCGCGCGGCTCGTCGATCCCGGTTCAGGCCGAACGATGGAAACGGTCACGACCGAACCTGGCGTGCAGGTTTACACATCGAACTCGCTCGATGGCTCGTTGGCGGGGCACAGCGGCAAACTCTATCGCCAAACCGACGCGATCTGCTTCGAGACCCAGCACTTCCCCAACTCGCCGAACGAGCCAACTTTCCCGAGCGTCGTCCTCCGGCCCGGCGAAGAGTTCACTTCAACGACGATCTACGCATTTCGCGTTGAGTAGAGTGGATTTCACAACGGGTGACGTGTGACCAGTGGTGCGTTGGAGAGCTTGAGATTCCCCCTGCTTCGGGATAACAATGTGTTTCGATCTCAATGTGCGATGACGATTCCGCAACTACGCAGGCAAACCGGGAGGTCGAGCGGATGGATTCAATGTCGATCCAGGATCGAGTCAATGCCCTGATCGCCTCGCCCGCCGGGTGCGCCTTGCTTTGGCTCGCTGATCAGGGAGAACTGACCCCGGACGACTTGGCCAGGCCAGAGATCGGGTTGTTCGCGATTTCGCAGGCGATTGGCGAGATCAGCCCGTGGAACGGGGATCACGACTGGATCGTCGCCACCACAGACGCCCCGACCCAAATCAATCTCACAAATCACTCCTATTTCAATCTGGCGGGTGAAGGCAATGGAACGATACTCGATCATCGCCTGCAGTTGCTCGCCACACACGACA
>JACCUV010000120.1 GCA_013698495.1 Chloroflexia bacterium | reverse complement strand
CTTCCATAGCGACGACCGGCCAGCGATCAAACTGGGTCAACATTTATGAGAAGCTGCTTAGGGCATGCTTCGCAATTCCTCGGGGATCAGGGCTGAAAAGTCGTCGCCCTCGAGGAGTTCGTCGATTCCGATGCCAGCAACCATCGGTATGGTGTCGATCAGCACAATGTTGTCGTCGGCGGCGATCCGGTTCGGATCCTGCTTGCCACAGCCGAGGCACTCGTGGATCAGGACCAGTTCGCCGTTGCGGCGAGACATCAGTCCTGCCGGTTTCATCAGTGACCCGCAGGTTGCCTTGCGGTCGCCTGGCATCGTGCCATCGACATGCCTGGAGTAAAGACAGTTGGGACAGTGATTGCGTTGTCGTCCGCCCGCAATCGGGGCGCCGATGAATTGTCGACAATGACCACACTTGAACGCCTGATCGGCGTCGTTGCGGGGTGGATGGGTCTTGTGTTTGACCTGATGGCGGGAAGCTCCGCGTCGACCCCTGCGCGTAATGTCTTCCGCGTCGAAATCGTCTGTTTCGTCATCCCATGGGCGAGCTGGCATGCGTGAACGTTCCTGAAGTGACACGAGATCGGATTCAAGCATGGTCCCGGGCGCCGTCGCTCATACTGCTCGGATCGCACGAGGGATCGTTGCGAAGATGATGTGCGCTTCCACATTGTACGGTGAACCGAATCCGCAATCAAAACCGTCTCGTCGCGCGAGGAAAAAGGTGTTGTGATCGACCTCTTGCTGCTCGGAACCGGCGCCATGGTTCCCCTGCCCGATCGGCCGCTTTCCAGCCTGATCGTACGTTCGGGAGGATCGTTGGCGCTGTTCGACTGCGGCGAGGGCACGCAGGTGCAAATGCGGAAGTTTCACTGGGGATTCCGTCGCCTCGACGTCATTTGCCTAACCCACCTCCATGCCGATCACGTCGCTGGATTGCCCGGGTTGTTTCACACTGTGGCCAACGCCGGGCGCACCGAACCGATGATAATCTACGGTCCGTCGGGCGCCGCGGCCGTCGTTGCCGGTTTGCGAGTTATCGCCGCGCAATTGCCGTACGAAATCGTGGTTAGCGAACTGAGTGACGGCGACCGATTCGACTTTCCAAACGGTCTGCGGGGACAGGTGCGGGAGGCCGATCATCATGTGACGTGTCTCGTCTACCGCATCGAACTCGATCGCGCGCCCGCCTTCGATCCGCGAAAGGCGGAGGCGCTCGGTATTCCACGCCCGCAATGGTCGCGTCTCCAGCGCGGCGAAGCGGTGGCGGTCGGTGACGATATGGTGAGGCCGGTTGCCGTGGTCGGTCCACCTCGCAAGGGGCTGTCGTTCGCGTTTCTGACCGACTCGCGGGCCAACGAGTCGCTCAGGGAGTTCGTGAACGGAGTCGATCTGTTGGTCAGCGAGGGCACATACGCGCTCGACGATTACGAGGCGGATCCCGCACGCCACGGGCACATGACGATCAGGCAGGCGTGCGCCCAGGCCCGCGCCGCCGGAGTCGACCGGCTCTGGCTGACCCACTTTAGCGGCAGAATCGACGATCCTCACCGTCACCAGGATGACGCTCGGACGATCTTTGCCGCCACGGACATCGGCGAACCGGGCCTCTCGGCGCGGCTCTCATTCACCAATGGATACGAGCGTTTGGATCGGAGCGGCTAAGCGGCCTGGCGCGCGCCTCGACCCCTTGACGGCCATCGGACCGGCGGGTAACGTCACTGCCCAGTAGCCGGTTGTATACAGTGTGCAGTTAGAGGAGGGTTCAGGCGTGGGTTTTGGGAATACGGAGTGGTTTACCCACGATCGCTTCGGCATGTTTATTCATTGGGGACTTTACGCCTTGCCCGCGCGCCACGAGTGGGTCAAGAAACGCGAACAGATCACGACCGAGGCCTACCGGCAATACTTCGAGCGGTTCGAACCCGATCTTTACGATCCGTGGCGGTGGGCCGCCGACGCCAGGGCCGCGGGCAGGAAGTACGCAGTCCTCACCTCCAAACATCACGACGGCTTCTGCCTCTGGGACTCTGCGTTGACCGATTACAAGGTTACCAACACTCCCATCAGCCGCGACTTGCTCAAGGAGTGGGTTGACGCGTTTCGAACCGAAGGGCTGAAGATCGGTTTCTACCACTCGGTGATCGATTGGCATCATCCGGAGTTCGCCATCGACGACATTCATCCGCAGAGTGATGATCGGGCCTTCCGCGAGCGGGAACAGGGACGCGATCACCGAAAATACACTGGCTATCTGGACGGCCAAACGCGGGAGTTGCTGACCAATTATGGCAAGATCGACATTCTCTGGTACGACTTTACCGGCCCCGAAAAGAGCCGGGAGTCGTGGCGTTCCGAAGCACTGGTGACGATGATTCGCGAGCTCCAGCCGGGGATCATCCTCAACGACCGCATCGACTACCCCGAATCTGCCGACTTTGTTACTCCCGAGCAGTACCAACCGAGCGAACCGCCAACCCGCAACGGGCAGGAGGTTGTGTGGGAGGCCTGCCATACGCTGAACGGAAGCTGGGGGTACGATCGCGACAATCTCAACTGGAAATCGCCGAATCTGTTGGTCAGGATGCTGATCGACACCGTCAGCAAGGGTGGAAACCTGTTGCTCAATGTCGGGCCAACCGGCCGCGGCGAGTTCGAACCGCGGGCGCGGGAGACGCTGGCTCACATTGGCGATTGGATGCGGCTGCACGGGCGCGCGATCCATGGCGCCGGACCCAGCGAGTTCGAGGCGCCTGTGGATTGTCGATTCACGCAGCGCGGCGACCGGCTCTACCTCCATGTTCTCAGTTGGCCGATGCGACACCTCCATCTGCAAAATTTCGCCGGCAAGGTCGCCTACGCCCAGTTGTTGAACGATGCCTCCGAAATCCGGATGACCGAAATCGACCCGGAATCGAAAGCCCAGAACACGCACATGCCGGGCTCGGCCGGTGAATTGATCCTGGAACTGCCGATTCAAGCCCCCGATGTGCTCGTGCCGGTGATCGAGTTGTTCCTGACGTAGGGGTCCACCGAGCCTGCCCTGAGCTTGCCGAATGGGTGTTGATCCAGCTCCGGCGGGGTCCTCGCGGCGTCTGCCAGCGTGCTCGCCCCTACGAAACTGACTTCGTCATGTCCCATCCCGCCGGTAGATGCGCACGCCGTTGTCGTTGCGGTAGACCTCGGTCCAGCCAGCTCCGGGAAATTCTGGGTCGCTGGCATTGGGGAATGGACCGGGCGCACATGTCTCGCTGGCCCGCTCGGACCGGTACGGACCCCCATCCAACTCCAGCGGTCCGACGTACAACAGGGTCACGCTGTATCGGTCGAGCAGCACCGGATCGAGCGACGCCCACATCGCGTTGATGTCAACGATCCTTTCCCGGATGCCTTCCCGGAAACTCGGTTGACCGAGATGCCACTGCCACTCATGCCCTTCCCAGCCGAGGATCGTCGGCACGCCCGAGCCGCTGGCGGTCGTGCCGACATCAAGCGTGAATTCGCAGCCACCGGCCGAAAGCATCACATCGTCGAGCTCCGCATTCGCGTACAACCACTCGATCGCCTGGTGCTCGCCCGCCCACCCAGCCTCCGCTTCGAGAAAGTGGAGACCATCGATGCCGATCCACGTTTCCTCGCCGCCAGTGCGCCAGCTTATCCATTGGCGCCCCCCGATCGCGGCTGGAATCGCGCCCCCGACGACGATCAGGACCACCATCGCCGCGACCGCGATTCGTGCCACAGGCAGGGACCGCAGGGCGTTGAACAGCACCGCCAGCCCGATCGCCGCCCCCAGCGCCAGCATCGTCCAGGCCTGGTAGTAGAGCTTGAAAACGATGTTCATGCGGCTGTTAAAGATATCGATCAGGTAGATGAATTCAGGGATGAGCGTCAGCATCAGGCCCATCGCGGCCAGCGCCAGCGCCACATTGGCGGCGGACACTTCACGATCGCGATGCCACAGGAGCAGGATCAAGGCGATCGGAATTCCGGCAAGGATGAGTAGCGGCATCGGCGCCAGCAATCCGACGATTCCGAATAGCGCGGCGGCGCCGAGCACGATTCTGGTCAACGCCGGGTCACTCGGGAAATCGCGCCGACGCCACATCTCCCAGCCGATCAGGCACATTGCGATCGCGTACGGAAATCCGAGCAGCCCCAGGTATTCCCAGGGCGTGGTCTTCTCACCAGTCCATCCCGCGACCGAGGCGAGGATCCCTCCGACCACGGGGATATCGATCGCCGCATCCGCAAACGGGGTGTTGGCCGATGCCGTAGGGGATTCGAAGTTGACGTAAAACGGAATCCAGGCGATCACCGAACTCCCGAGCAGCAACAGCGCCGCCGCCAAACGTTGGCGCGCGGGCCAACCTGCCGTGCCGGCCGCGAGGCCACCGAGCGCCAGCAACAGGTACGCCGGGTAATCCCAGGAGTTCATCGCGTACAGCGCGCCGACGGTTCCGCCCGCGATCGCGATTCGCCACCACTGGCGCCCGATCGATCCGGATTCGCCAGGGCGAGGCAGGATCGCGAGCATCCAGGCCATACCCAGGGCGAGGATCGTGTAGGGCAGCGCCAGCAGGTGTGGGTGGAGGTCGCCAAGTTGAAAACTGAATGCCGGGAACTCGGTGATCGCTTCCAGGTTCCCGGCCCCGAGTTGGCGGGTGGCCGCCCACAGGAAATCGAACCAGAACGCGTCCCAGATCGTGTCGCGACGTTCGATCGCCGTGAACATCGACCACGGCGTCGCCATAACGATGACGAGCAGTCCGCCCAGTGCGCCGGCGACGCGCGCCAGCGTCAGCGAATAGAACCGACCGGCGACATTGGCGGCCACTCCTGCCGCCGCCATCACCGTGCAGGCAAACACACTGGCAAGGGCAAGGTTGTAGGCAATCGCGGGTGTGGTTTCAATCAGTTTGCCGATCGCGGCCCACGGCACATAGCCGACGTAGTAGTAGTTGATCGTTTCACCGGCAAGCCACGCATCGTTGGGCGGCATCGACTCGGCCCGCATCGTCGACGCCAGCATCATCAGGTCTGAGAGCTTTTCCTGATTCTGGATCGTGGGATTAAAGCCCCGGAACCAGATGTAGGCCGCGAAGAGGATGAGGTGGGCGACTTCGCCGAGCCCAACATGCGTCAACGCTTCGCGATCAATCGCCCGTATCCGGATCGCCAACGCCCAGCTTGCTACTCCGCCGATGACGAGCGTTGCCCACAGTGCGACTTCGGTGAAGCGCACGATGCCGGGAATCACCCCCGCCAGGAACCATGCTGGCCACACGAACACGAGCATCGCGAACGTGCGGGCGAAACTTGCGCCGCGATCGGTGAACCGCCGAAAGAGCAGGAGGGCCAGGGGTGTGAAGGCGATGCTGGCGAGAGTTGTGACCAAGTACCACGAAACGATGACGCCGATCGAATCCACGCGCTACGTCCTGACATTGATCGCCGCATGGCGCGACGGGCGCGAAGGCGCGCAATGCTCGCGGCCGGCGCCCAAGCGCCAATCCTAAACGATTCGTGACCTGGAATTAGATGAGGCCGCGGTGAATTGCCTCGGCCACGGCGTGGGCGCGGTCGACCGCGCCGAGTTTGCCGAAGATGACCTGGAGCCGTTTCTTGATCGCGACTTCGCTGCGATTCATGGAGAGCCCAATTTCGCGGTTGGTCGAACCCTTGCCGGCGAGGCGCAGGATGTCGAGGTCGTCGTCGCTGAGGTCGGAATCGCGCACTGTTTTCTCGCGGGCGAGACCGCCGAAATCCTCCAGCACGCCATCGAGCAGTTCCGGGCTCAATTGGCGGCGGCCCTTGGCCGCGAATCGAATCGATTGGATCAACTCGTCGGAGGGGGTGGATTTGAGCAGGTAGCCATCGGCCCCGGCTTCGAGCGCCTGTCGCACATAGGCCTGATCGCCATACGACGTGAGCACGATCACCGCTCCGCCATAGTCCTGCTCGCGCAGTCGCCTCGTCGCCTGGATACCGCTGGCGCCCGGCATCCGCAGATCGAGCAGCACCACATCCGGGCGCAGCCGTTTCGCGCGCTCCAGTGCTTGCGAAGCATCGTTAGCTGTCCCGGTGACATCGATGTCGCCAGCCGCTTCGAGAAGCTTGCGCAGTCCTTCGATCACGACAGGATGGTCGTCCACCAGCAAAACGGATATCACAGATCAGGATTCTCCCACGGTGCGTTCGGCATTGCTGGCGTCATTGTGCACTGAATCGCCGCTCGCCGCGGTGAGCACGTCGTGATCGCTCTCGTCCTGCCCAAGGCCGTCGATCCCCCAACGGGTGTGCTCGACCGAGATCAGGTCGGCCAGGACATCGTCCGACATCACGCTTTCGGTGTGGGTCCGTTCAAGGATGATTGCCGTGCCGCCCCCTGGACGGCTGACAATCGTCAACGAGGCGCCAATCGCGGCGGCCCGTTCGCGCATGCTGAGGAGACC
>JACCUV010000117.1 GCA_013698495.1 Chloroflexia bacterium | reverse complement strand
AACCCTTCTCGGGAAACTTGCCTGAGAAGAGTGCTCCGTGCTCTGGATTGCGGTGGCGTGATCGTCAGTCAGGCTCGCAGGTCAACAGGGCGCACTCCTCCCACAGTTCGGCTCCGAGAGGCGGGCTGATTCTGTAGAAGATGCTACTCATCCGTCGATCCAGTGCTGTTGATGACGCGGAGTCCTTGCATGCTGTCGCAAGGCACTCCGCCTAGGGTATGGCCGGCGCTCGTGAAAGTCAAGCGCTCTTTCAGTGTCCGTGAGAATCTCCGGAAACGTTCGTGGACGCGATTTCAATCACGAGGTGCTTCGAGGCGACCTCGGCCAACTGCTCAAGGGTGGCCCCGGCACCGAGTCCGAAGTACGATCCGGCGTCCTTTTCCCAGCGTCGCAAATAGTCCTTGAGGATGGGAGGCTTTTCTGCATTGAGTGTCTCGGTTACCGAAAAGACGGTTCGCTTCCCCTCCTTTTCGAGGGTTCCCGTACCGGCCGCGCACAGGTTGCGGACCCATTCCGTCTCCCCTCGAGAGCAAACAGGAAACGTTTTCCCCTCGAACTCCAGCGGGTTGACCGGCACCGATCCGGGATTGCCCGATCGGCGACCTTTGATAGTCAGAATTTCGACTCCCGTTTTGTCCATGCCAAAAAGTTTGACACGTTTCATCATCGTCGGATTGGCGACTTTGGTGAGGAAGAACGGTGGTTTCTGGTAATGTGCCAAGAGCGTTTCACTTTCACGAGGAGCCAACCAAAGGAGTTCGGCGTTGTGTCTGAGACAGCTCTAAACGCATCTGCTGACATTATGACGGTCGCCGTGATCGGCGCCGGCACGCTCGGCGCTCAGATTGCGGCGATGACGGCGGCGAGCGGACGCGATGTCCTGCTTTTCGATGTCGTTGACGGCGCAGCCGTGGCGTCGATCGACCGCCTGCGGGCCATGCTCGAACCGGTCGTCGCCGGTGGCAATCTCGATTGGGACCTGGACGCCGTGCTCAACCGCATCGAGCCAGTGGCCACCCTTGCGCGGGCTGTGGCAGACGCGCACCTCGTGATCGAAGCCGTCCGCGAAAACCTCGCCACCAAACGGGCGCTGTTCGCGGAAATCGACGCCATTAATTCTCATCCACTGCTGGCGACGAACAGTTCCTCGATTCCGTCATCCAAACTCGCCGATGTCGTCTCCGACCCCGGCAAGCTGGTGAACCTGCACTTCTTTTCCGCATTCTGGTCGCGCGCTTGCGTCGAGCTGATGGGCTGCGGCCAAACGACGGGAGAGACGATGGCGACGATGGCCGCGTTCGGTCAGTCACTTGGGCTGTTCACGGCCGTTGTCCGGGGCGAAAGCAAGGGATTCATCGTCAATCGCATCTGGCGGGCTGTCAAACGGGAGTCGCTGGCGGTCGTCGATCAGGGGCACGCCGACCCGGAAGATGTCGACCGCCTGTGGGCGTTCTTCTGGGGGATAGACTACGGACCGTTCGGGATGATGGACCACGTCGGCCTCGATGTGATCGCCGACATCGAAGATTCGTATATCGCTGTCAGCCACGATCCGACGGACGTTCCGTCGCCAGCGTTGCACGCGCTGGTCGATGCTGGGCACCTGGGCGAGAAGACCGGTTCGGGGTTCTACGAGTATCCCAATCCCCCGTTTCGCAAACCCGGATGGCCACGTTCGTCTAAACGATCACTTGACGAACCGGATTGAGACAGACTGACGCTCACAGCGTTCTCGCCACCAACCTTGAAATCGAAGCGAGCGTCTCGCGGACGCCGTTGCCGTGGATCGCGATCGCCTCGAATGTGGGCCAGTCGACCTCGTTGAGCGAGGTGTCCATGTCGGCCCGGCTCATCGCTCCCGGCAGGTCGATCTTATTGTATTGCAGCACGATTGGCAGCGTCTCGGTCGTGCGCTGGAAGTGGTCAAGGTGCTCAGTGAGTTCGGTCAGGCTTTCGGTATTCGCGCGGCGACGAACGGGGTCAGCGTCGGCGACGAACACGATGCCGTCCGCACCGCCGAGGATCGCTCGCCGTGTGCGAACATACACGTCTTGCCCGGGAACAGAGTAGAGGTGAAAGCGGATGGCCCAACCGCCGACCCGAATGTCCTCAATCGGCACGAAGTCGAAGAACAGCGTTCGTTCCGCCTCGGTCGCGATCGACTTCATCTCGCCTTTCAGCTCGGCAGGCAAGCGCCGATGGATGTTGACAAGGTTGGTGGTCTTGCCACTTAAGCCGGGACCGTAGTAGACAATTTTGGCGTGAATCTCGCGGTTGGCGATGTCTATCAGGGCCATGTGCGCACCGATTTGGCCGGCACGAGACCGGCCACAGCCACATGAGATCGCGCGGCAATTTCGGTCATTGCCCTCAACACGTCAATCCCTGCACTGCCGATTCGTCGCTGGTGATGCGATCGACGACTTCGCCAATCTGGCGCGCCTCGGGACAGCGATCGAGCACGTTGTCGCGATCAGCCTCGCGGACGACGACTACGAATCCGATGCCCATGTTGAACACCCGGTAGCGCTCTTCCAGCGACACACGGCCCTTCCCGATCAGCTCGTCGAATATCGGCGGCTTCACCCAGGCCTCCGGATCGAGCCGGGCAATCGAACCGGATGGGAGCGTGCGCGGGAGATTCTCCTTGAGCCCACCGCCAGTGATGTGCGCCATGCCGCGCACGAGGCCATCGCCCAGCAATGGCAGGATGTCTGGCAGATACGAGCGATGCTCGGCCAACAGGGAAGCTCCGAGCGTGGACCCGCCCGGGAGGGTGTGGTCGAGGATCGTGCGATCGTGTTTGGGATCGCCATTGAGCCCAATGAGCTTGCGGGCAAGGCTGTAGCCGTTGGTGTGAAGTCCGGTGCTCGGGAAACCGATCACGACGTCGCCCATGCGAATCGCCGAGCCGTCAACCACCAGGTCCGGCGCAACTGAACCGACAATGAATCCCGCGAGGTCGTATTCGCCAACCGGATACATGTCCGGCATTTCGGCCGTTTCGCCGCCCAGCAAAGCCATATGATTGGCGAGACAGGCGTCGGCAACGCCGCCGATAACAGCGGCGACGACATCGGGATCGAGCTTGCC
>JACCUV010000229.1 GCA_013698495.1 Chloroflexia bacterium | reverse complement strand
CATTTGGCAAATGACGAGGTTGTCCTCGTCTTCGCCGGTCACCGCGATGAGGACGTCGGCGCGCGCCGCGCCCGCGGCGGCGAGCACCGATGCCTCGGCGGCGTGGCCCTGCAGGATCACCGATCCGAAGCGTTCGGAGTAGGTCTCGACCTTGTCCCGGTCGCGCTCGATGAGTAGCACCTCGTGGCCCTCGTTCAAGAGTGTTTTCGTCAGGTAGTAGCCGACTTTTCCGCCGCCAGCAACGATGATGTACACGGTCAGGCCCCTCTCGTCGCGACGCGGCGATACGGGTCGCTTGCGCCTATGACCTGGTCGATGATGAGCGCCGAGATCGTGGTCGTGGGGCAGACGGTCGACAAGCCCAGGCGCCGGTAGGTGTCCTCGCGCACGGGGTCGTAGATGCGAACGATGACGTTGCCGACATCGAACATTGTTTGGGCGACCTGACCGGCCATGATGTTGCGGTTGTCACCATTGGTGACGGCAATGAAGGCATCCGCCCGTTCAATCCCGGCCGCTTTGAGCACGTCCTCGTCGATCCCGGTGCCGAGAACGGTGTCGCCGGAGAAGTCTGGCGAAAGACGTCGAAAGGCGATCGCGTTCGTGTCGATGACCGTGACGTCGTGGCCGTTGTGATCGAGGATGGAGGCGACCCTGGCGCCGACGCGCCCGCAGCCCATGACCACCACTTTCATGGGCGCGCTCCCTCGTCAGGAATCCAACTCGGCAGTGCCTGGCGAATGACGATGACTTCGCTGGGGGCATTCTGGAGCACGTACTGCACGGTGTCCCCGACGCCGGCGCGACCGTGCCGTTTTCGGATTGAACAGGAGAGCATAATCGCATTGGCGCCGTTTTCGATTGCTTCGTCGACGATTGCGGCGCCCGCCGAACGTGCCTGGAGCAATTCGGTGCGTACATTTTCGCGTTTGCCGCCGACGAACTTCGAGACGGCAACTTCCGCATCGCGGAGGACGGCTTCGCCCCGATCGATTTCTCCGGGGAGTTCGGCATCGAGCGGTATCGATTGCTGGACTTCGACGACGTAGGTGATGGTGATGTAGGTGTGTTGTCTCTGTGCAATCTTCTCGACTGCTTCGAGGAGTCGCTGGTCGTCCGGACCGCCGGTGACGTAGACGACGACGCGATGAGGGGTAGACGCTTTCTCGGCAACCGGGTGATGGAAAGCGTGACGTAACCTGACCAAGAATCGATGTCCTTCTGAAGCACGCATGGCGGGCTGGGTATTGAGTTTTCAGCCACGCGAAGGCGAAGTCTACTCTACTTGGGCCGTGCCTTCCACTGTATTAACGCAACGCCAGCAAATTGGCGCGATTAGCGCCGCGGACGTTCGGATTTCGCGGCGGGCGCGACTCGGGCAAGGTGAATCAGCAGGGCGCCGATGTCCGATGGGGTAACGCCAGCGGTGCGGACGGCATGCCCGAGACTTGGCGGCCTGGAGGCGGAGAGCCGCTGCGATGCCTCGATCCGTAGGCCTGGCACGGACAGATAGTCGATGTCGATGGGAATGAGTCGCGACTCGTTCGACTTGTGCCGCTCGACTTCCTGGTTTTCTTTCTCGACGAATGTGCTGTACCGGAGGGCGGTGTCGGTTCGATCCAGTGGGATTGACTCGATTGCCGGCCCATGCCAGAGATCGAGGGACTGGAGTGCTTGCAGGACACAAGCGAGGGATGCCTCGGGCCGGCGCGCGAGATCGAGCGCCGTCATCGAGCGGGTGGTGGGTCGAAGTCCGAGCGCCTCGAGCGCGGCGGCGTGGCGAGGGTTTGCGCCGAGCCAGGTTGACTGCAGGGCGGCGATTGTGGCCCGAATCGAGAGTTGCTCAGTCTCAACATCCGCGAGCCGATTGTCAACAATCAGGCCCATTCCATGGGCAACTGGCCCGAGTCGCGAGTCCGCGGTGTCGCTTCGCAACAGGAGGCGGTACTCCGCTCTTGAGGTGAGCATTCGGTACGGCTCATTGAACGGCTTGGAGATGAGATCGTCGATCATGACTCCGATGTAGGAATTTTGGCGGGTCAGAACAAGGGTCTCGATGCCCTTCGCGTGGGCGGCGGCGTTGGCGCCGGCGGCAAGCCCTTGACCGGCAGCCTCCTCGTAACCGGATGTGCCGTTGACCTGACCGGCGAAGAACAAGCCGGAGACGCGGCGACTCTCGAGCGTTTGGGTGAGTTCGGTTGGGTCGAGCGCATCGTACTCGACGGCGTAGCCATAGCGGGTGATGCGCGCCTGTTCCAACCCCGGAATCGTGCGGACGACCTGATCCTGGATATCGGGAGGGAGACTGGTGCTCATGCCCTGGACATACACCTCGTGGCTGCGCCAGCCCTCCGGTTCAAGGAAAACGGGATGACCGGACTTGTCCGCAAAGCGGCCAACCTTGTCTTCGATGGACGGGCAATACCGTGGGCCCGCGCCCTCGATCGCGCCGTTGTACATGGGAGCGCGGTGAAGATTGCGGCGGATGACGTCGTGCCCCTCCACGGTGGTTGTCGTCTGGAAACAGCGCACCTGATCTCGCCCTCCGAGGCGATCGACGCGACTGAAGATTCCGGTCCGGGCGGGCGGCAGTTGCATGGGGGACAGATTGCCGAGGCGACCGTTCCGGCTCATCCACAGTGCGGCATCGTCACCGGGTTGAGGTGTGGTTTGCGAGACGTCGACGGTCCGGGCATCGATCCGGGGAGGAGTGCCGGTCTTGAATCGCCGGAGCCGTAGTTCCAGCCCGGAAAGGGAAGCAGAGAGATGCGTGTCACCCGCATCGCCGGCACGGCCACCCTCAGTGCGCGACTCTCCGGCGATCATCCTGGCACGGAGGAAGGTGCCGGCGGTGATGACCACCGCCGACGCCCGAATCTCACCGGAAATCCGGGTCTGGATGCCGAGGACATGCGGGTCGCCTCCCGAGTCGACGATCAGGCCAACCGCCTCGTCCTGGAGAAGATCGAGGTCCGATTGCGTTTCGAGGGCCTCTTTCATGAATATCGCGTAGAGCGACTTGTCGCACTGGATGCGAATCGCACGGACGGCAGGGCCTTTCGAAGTGTTAAGTTCGCGAACCTGCATCGCGGTGGCGTCGGCCGCGATCGCCATCGCGCCGCCCATGGCATCGACCTCGGCCACAATTTGGGATTTCCCGGGCCCACCGATTGAGGGGTTGCACGGCATGTACCCCACGCGGTCGAGATTGGGAGCGACGATCAGGGTGCGGCAACCCATTCGCGCGGCGGCGAGCGCGGCTTCGCACCCGGCGTGCCCGGTACCGATAACGATCGCATCGTAGGCAGCGTTGTGCATGACGGTAGGGAGTCCTGGAGGTCGACGGCGAGCAGTGTTTTCGATTCATGTCGATCGGCAAGGGCCGACGCGCTGACACATTCTACGCTACGGATTGCCTTCGATTGGGTCAGTGTTTGGCATTCGGCGGGGCCATTGCCATTGACGAAGCGCGTAAGATATGCACCTAAGACGCGTGCGTCAATCACGAAAGGGACCTCGAACATGCACAACGAGACAGGCAAGGCAAGAAACAATGCGGTCGCTGTGGCAGCTTCCGTTGTTGTTGCCGGAATTGTCGGCACGCTCGCATCCGCACTATTCGGACGAAGTGAGACCAAGCGAGAGGTTGCCCAACGGCGGGTGGCCGAGCGTCTGGAGCAACTCGAGACCGGAGCCGGCCAGGCGATTGACAAACTGGTATCGGCCGCGGAGGGATTGACTATCCCGCACATGCCCGATTCCAAACGGGCGCAGCG
This sequence comes from Chloroflexia bacterium, assembly GCA_013698495.1. Lineage (GTDB taxonomy): Bacteria > Chloroflexota > Chloroflexia > Thermomicrobiales > UBA6265 > JACCYX01. The sequence goes on along the minus strand of JACCUV010000229.1, from coordinate 3,490 downwards.
CAAGGCACGGGCCGCCGGCAAGTCTGCGTCGAAAACAGCGGACAGCGCACTGAAAACGACAAAATCGCGAATTGCCGAGATCGATCGCGAAGCGCGGAAGTTGCAGGCGATTGAGAAGGCGAACAAGCTCGGGCATGAGGGTTCGAAGCGCGCTAGCGAGCTTGCCCATCAGTTGAGCAGCCGGACGAGCGAACTCGTGGACGACAATCGCTCCGACGTCAGGAAGTGGAAAGCGAAAGCATTGCGTTCGGCCAGCGAAGTCCGCGACCGCGGGTCGAAGCTGGCGGATCATGCGAAGGATACGGCGCCTGAGGTTCGGGAGCGGGCCTCGCGGGCCGCGCATCGGGCAAAGGATCAGGCGCCGGGGTTGCTAGGCAAAGGGAAACACCTCCTGAATGAGGCGGGCGAACAGGGCGCGACCTATGCGTCGCAAGCTCGCGACAAGGGACCGGAATTGCGCAACAAGGCGTCGAAGACGGCGCACGAGGTGGCCGAGCACGCGCGGGATTTGGCCCCGGAGGTGCGAGCGGCGGCGACGGGTCTGTCCCACTCCGCCGCCGACCGGGCAAGCCACTTCGTTGACCAGGCGAGGGATAAGGGGCCAGACGTGCTTGGGGCGGTGGGCGACCACGTCGCGGATGCATTTCACTCAGCTCAGAAGCAGGCGCGTCCCTTGATGGAGGAAGCGGCATCGGCGGCGAGCAAGGCTGTCGAGCAGGCAAAGGACGCGGGCAAGCATGCGGCCGAATCGGTGGTTCCTGAGATTCAACATCGGGCGGATTCGGTTTCGGATCGAATGCACTTGCAGGGTCACTCGGCGGTCTCGAGTCTCGGGGCGATCGGCTCGGCCGCGACCGACAAACTTGCCAACACGACAGACGCGATCGAACTCAAGTCGAAGAGCGCGGCCACAGCTGCAGGACGCGGAACGAAGGAAACGGGCGCGCTATTGGCGTGGACGGCAGCGGCTGCCGGACTCGTCTACGTCACCTTCCTCAATGACCAGCAGCGGCAGAGCGTGAAGGAGTCGGGGCTACGGATAGCGACTGAAGTCAAGGAGGTCTTTCGCGACCTCCGGGGTCAGGACGGGGAGTTTCCCAAGTAGCGAGCGGATTTGCAGCCGTGGGCGGATAACACGATCGACCGGACCGTATTCGGACCGTGTCTACGTCGGTCGATCCAGGTCCACCCGAACGAAATGCGGTCTGGCGAACACGTTGGACGTACGTGTCACGATGCGATTTTGGCGACCCGAGAACCGTGGCAGTGCTTGTACTTCTTGCCGCTGCCGCACGGGCAAGGCGCGTTTGGCCCGACCTTGGTTGTTTTCCGCTGAACGGAATTTGACGAATCATCGGGCGCATTGGTGGCGGCGGCCGTGGTCGTGAGCCGAGTTTGGACAGGTTGTTGCGCTACCGCGGGTTGCACGCGAAAGACCGACCGCACAACATCGTGCTGGATGTTCTGTTGCAATTGAGCGTACATCCGGTAGCCCTCGGTCTTGTAGACCACAAGTGGATCTTTCTGGCCATAGGCCTGGAGACCGACGCCCTGACGCAGGTCGTCCATGGCGGTCAGATGGTCGACCCAGAGTTTGTCGATCACCATCAGCAGGACCTGTCGTTCGACTTTGGGCATTGCGCCGTCGGGGAACTTTGCGGCGACGTTGTCCAGGGCTACCTCCGCCTCGTCGATTAGACGGTCGACCAGCTCATCGCGGTCGAGACCATTGAGGTCATCGGCGGTAACGGTGCGCTCGGGAATGAGCGCGTCGTAGGCGGCCAGAACGGCCTCGAGGTCGATGGAGCGCTCGCGGTTGTCACTTTGGGCGTCGACAATTGAGTTGATCTCCGCATCGATCAGCTCGATCACCTTCTCGTGCACGTCCTCTCCGGCGACGATCTTGCGGCGATCGGTGTAGATGACCTCGCGATGTCGATTCATCACGTCGTCGTACTCAACAACATGCTTCCGCCGGTCGAAGTTGTGCCCTTCGACCTTGGTCTGCGCGCTTTCTATCGATTTTGAAATCCATTTGTGCTCGACCGGCTGGTCCTCTTCCATGCCGATCCGATCCATTAGGCCGCCGATGCGTTCGCTGCCGAATCGACGCATCAGCTCGTCTTCGAGGGAGACGAAGAATCGCGACGAGCCCGGATCGCCCTGACGACCGGCGCGACCGCGCAACTGGTTGTCGATACGACGGGACTCGTGACGTTCGGTGCCAATGATGTGGAGGCCGCCGAGATTGGCGATGCCTTCCTCAAGCTGGATATCGGTGCCGCGTCCCGCCATATTCGTGGCGATGGTGACGGCTCCTCGCTTGCCAGCTTCGATGACGATGGCCGCTTCTCGCTCGTGCTGCTTGGCATTGAGCACGGAGTGTTCGACGCCCCTGTGTTTGAGCATCTGGCTCAGTTCTTCGGACTTCTCGATAGAGGTAGTGCCCACGAGCACCGGCCGACCGGCCGCGCGCATTTCCTCGATCTCATTCACGACGGCCGTGAACTTGCCGAGTTCGCTCTTGAAAACGAGGTCTCCTCCATCCTCGCGGATCATGTCCTTGTTGGTTGGGATCGTCACGACCGGCAAGTTATAGATGCGGAAGAACTCTTCCGACTCGGTTTCCGCGGTGCCGGTCATCCCGGCGAGCTTGTTGTACATGCGGAAGTAGTTCTGGAAGGTGATCGTGGCCATCGTCACGTTTTGGCGACGAACGCGAACGTTCTCCTTGGCCTCGATCGCCTGATGGAGACCCTCGCTGTAACGACGACCGACCATCATGCGTCCAGTGAACTCATCGATGATGATCACTTCACCATCACGGACAATGTAGTCCTTGTCGCGCACGTAGATCGCGTGCGCGGTCAGAGCCTGCTCGAGGTAATGTGTGAGTTCGACATATCGCTCGTCGTAAATGCTCTCGCCAGCGGGAATGCCGGCGAGTAGCTCGACCTTGTCGATACCCTGTTCGGTCAGCGTCGCGCTGCGATGCTTGACATCGACATCGTACTCCCGCTCCTTGCGCAACTGCTTGATGATCTGGGCAAACTGATAGTAGCGGTCGGTCGCGTCGCCGGCCGGACCGGAGATGATCAGCGGGGTGCGCGCCTCGTCGATCAGGATGTTGTCGACCTCGTCGACAATCGCGTAGTTGAGTGGGCGTTGGACCAGATTGGCTGAGTCGACCACCATGTTGTCCCGGAGGTAGTCGAACCCGAGTTCATTGTTCGTGGCGTTCGTGATGTCCGCCTCGTATGCTTCGCGGCGTGTGACGGGCCGGAGGAAGGCCATGCGCTCGTCGTCGCTGATGTAGTCGGCATCGTAGATGAAGGCGCTGTCGTGCTGAACGCAGCCAACCGTGAATCCGAGGTAGTCGTAAATCTTGCCCATCCACTGCGTATCGCGCTTGACGAGATAGTCGTTGACGGTCACGACGTGTACACCGCGGCCAGAGAGGGCATTAAGCGAAACGGCGAGCGTGGCAGTC
>JACCUV010000068.1 GCA_013698495.1 Chloroflexia bacterium | reverse complement strand
GGGTTGGTTGGGGCTGGCTATCAACTTTACGAGCTTATTCTGGTCAGCGACAACAAACGCGAGAATGGACCGGTCGGCCGGACAATGGCACAGCGCATGGGCGCCAAACAACGCAACAAGCCGGAATGACGAACAGGAATTCATACTCGCTGTCGAGCCCTTGAGGAGTACCGCCTGATCTATGGATATTCATATTTCCCTGGCCGCCGAAGAACTCTTCAAGATCGGTCCGATTCCGGTGACCAATTCGATGATGACGATGTTCATGGTCATGACGCTGGTGCTGACGGTCGGAGTCCTGATCGCGCGCAGGGCGCAGAACATCCCGACCGGGCGAACGCAGGGTCTTGCCGAGGTGCTCGTCGGGTTCCTCGTCGATCTGGTCGAGGGCACCGGTGGCAAGCGACTCGGGCGCCGCATTCTCCCGCTCATTTCTGGCATCTTCATCTTTATCCTGTTCGCCAATTTTTCGGGACTGCTGCCTGGGGTCGGCACGATCGGCATCAAGCACGGTGACAGCTTGACTCCATTGTTCCGGCCGCCGACCGCCGATCTCAACATGACGTTCGCGCTTTCGATCCTCGCCTTCACCGCAATTCAGGTCGCCGGCATTTCGGCGCACGGCGTGGTTGGTCGAATCAAGCACATGGCAGACCCGCCCTTCCTCTTCCCGATTGAGGTAATTGGCGAACTTTCCCGAATCCTTTCACTCGCGGCCAGGCTTTTCGGCAATGTGCTCGCCGGTGAAATTCTCCTCGGAGTAATGTATGCGATGGCGTCGGCGATCAAGATTGCCGTGATTCCCGTACTCTTTCCGGTGGTGTTCATTGGCCTCGAAGTGCTGTTCGGAACGATTCAGGCCTTGGTCTTCGCATTGCTCACGCTTATCTACATCATGCTCGCGGCTGCGCACTCGCACGACGAACGTCACGAAGCAGACGCGAAACATGCCCGCGCCGGCGATGGCACGCATGGGGCTGTTCCTGCCCCGCAACCGTCAGGCGACTAATTCGCGAGTTCTGCCGTTAGGCAATGTCCCGGCTCACGGCCAGGGCGCATCGGATCTCGGTTGTGTTGGCTGAAAGGAACGACAAGGCGTCGTTCTGGCAAAATCACGACGGTACGGTCACATGCGGGAGCATGGATGGCTGAAACCGCCAGGAGGAATCAACAGGTGTTTGGTGGACTTGAAGGCGCCGACGGCGTAGATGCGGCCAAGGCGATCGGCGCGGCAATTGCGATCGGCATTGGCGGCCTCGGCCCCGGTATCGGTATTGGTCTCGCCGTCAAGGGCGCGATGGAAGCGATCGGGCGCAATCCCGAGGCCGCTGGCGAGGTCCGCTCGACGATGATCGTCGGCGCCGCGCTGGCCGAAGCGGTCGCGATCTACGCGTTCGTTATCGCCATCATCATCGCATTCGTGCTCTAGGACCTCCCGGTGGAATCGGCGGCGGCGCGGGAAACGCTCGAGCCGCTGTGTCCCGATCCACCAGGCCGGTGTGTGTTCACCCAAGCCGAATCGGCGAGGCGTGAATCAATGACCGGCCGGTGAGGACGAACCGCAAAGGAGTGGACCACAGTGGACCAACTTGGTCTGAACGGTTGGCAGTTTGTCGTTCAACTCGTCGCCTTTCTCGTTTTCATTTTTCTGCTGTGGAAGTTCGCGGTCGGTCCCATCGTCAAGGTGCTGGATGACCGGCAGGACAAAATTCGGGAGAGCATGGCCTCTGCCGAACGCATGCAAGCGGAACTGAAAGCAACCCAGGCGCGCAACGAAGAAGTGCTACTGGACGCGCGGCGCGAGGCACAGGAGATACTCGCAGTATCGCGCAAGAATGGCGAGCAGTTGTTGGCGCGGGCACGGGAGGAAGCCAATACCCAGGCCGAGACCTATCTCACGCGCGCCCAGGAAACGATGCGCCAGGAAACCGATCAGGCCCGCGAGCAACTTCGACAAGAGGTTGCGGATATCGCGGTGCTGGCGGCTGGCCGCATCATCAGGAAGGAACTCGATCCGCGGGCCCAGCGCCAACTGATCGAGGAAACGCTTTCCGGCGCGTCTCTGGCTTCACAGAATTAGATCCATGTGCTCCGAGTCGGCGGGGCCGGTCCCGCGACGTTGGCGAACGAGCGCTCGAACACACGCGAGGCGAGGTGCAGGCAATGGCAAGCGGTTCGGCGAAACGCTACGTACAGGCTGTGGTTGAGTTAGCTCGTGAACAGGAATCGTTCGATTCCTGGCAGCGCGATCTGCAACTCTTGCGGTCTGTGGTCAGTGACCCGGCTGTCCGGGCGTTTCTCGAAAACCCGAGCATTCAGGCTGACGACAAGATCAAGGCGGTCGATGCGGTATTGGCCGATGCCCAGCCCGAAGCGCGCAACCTCGCGCACATGCTGATCGAGCGCCGGCGAACTGGAATCATTCACGATTTAACTGACGTGTTCGATGAGGCCGTGCTTTCCGAACGAGGCATTGCGCTCGTCGATGTGACGACTGCAGAGCCGCTGGACGATGCGGGCCAGGAACTGGTGCGGGAACATCTTGCGCGCCTGTTGGGCAAGCGTATTGAACTTCGGCTGCACGAGGACCCCGACATCATTGGCGGTTTCGTGGCACGGGCTGGAGACCAGGTAATCGATGGCAGCGTAGTTAATAAGTTGCGGCGACTGCGAGCGCGGCTCTCGGCCGCCTGACGATTGAGCGTCGAGGCGTTCACGTCATGGATGTGGACACGGTACTTATCCCCGAAACGATTCAGGACCGCGCGAAGCGGGGCGGACGTCGCGGGAGAACGGAGCGATCATGGCGGTACGCGCGACCGAAATCAGTGATCTGCTCAAGCAGCAGATCCAGGG
>JACCUV010000034.1 GCA_013698495.1 Chloroflexia bacterium | reverse complement strand
GTGGTCCAAAGCGGCGGACCGGAACTCGCGCACGAACTCGAATCCAAGGGCTACGAGAAGCTCAAGTCGGAGTTCATCGCGGCGTAGGTTGACATGCCGACAGTGCAGGCGCCGATCTCGTGTCGGCCCGCGTCGAACGACCAGGTAGTCCGACAAGAGTGTATCACCCGTCAGGCAAGGAGCACCCACATGGTTGCACAGGTTGACATTGGCGAATACAAGTATGGCTTCCACGACAAGGAAGACTATGTGTTCAAGTCCGAGAAGGGCTTGAGCAAGAGCGTCGTCGAGAACATCTCGCACATGAAGAGCGAGCCGGACTGGATGCGGCAATACCGCCTCAAGTCGCTCGATCACTTCGAGAAGCGGCCGATGCCGAACTGGGGCAGCCCGGCGCTGAAGGAACTCGATTTCGACGACATTTACTACTACATCAAGCCGTCCGAGAACATGGGCAAAACCTGGGACGAGGTGCCTGCCTACATCAAGGACACCTTCGAAAAGCTTGGCATTCCCGAGGCGGAGCGCAAGTTCCTGGCCGGCGTGGGAGCCCAGTACGAATCCGAGGTGATCTACCACTCGCTGCGCGAAGACCTCGAGCAGCAAGGCGTGATCTTCCTCGACATGGACTCCGCGGTGCGCGAGTACCCGGACCTCGTCAAGCAGTATTTCGGGACGATCATTCCGTACGCCGACAACAAGTTCGCCGCGCTCAACTCGGCGACCTGGTCAGGCGGGTCGTTTGTCTATGTTCCTGAAAACGTGCGTGTCGAAGTGCCGCTGCAGGCCTACTTCCGGATCAATGCCGAGAATATGGGTCAGTTCGAACGGACCCTGATCATCGCCGCCCCCGGTTCCTACGTGCACTACGTCGAGGGCTGCACGGCCCCGACCTACACGACCGACAGCCTCCACTCGGCGGTCGTCGAAATCGTCGTCCAGGAAGGCGCGCGGGTTCGCTACACGACGATCCAGAACTGGTCGAAGAATGTCTACAACCTCGTCACCAAGCGTGCGGCGGCATACAAGGACGCGACGATGGAGTGGGTCGATGGCAACCTCGGCTCGAAGGTGACGATGAAGTACCCGGCAGTGTGGATGATGGAGCCGGGCGCACGCGGCGAAGTGCTTTCGGTGGCCTTCGCGGGCGACGGTCAGCACCAGGATGCGGGCGCCAAGATGGTGCACGCGGCGCCGAACACGTCCTCACAGATCACCTCCAAGTCGATTTCGAAGGGGACCGGGCGCTCGTCGTACCGTGGTCTGGTGAAGGTCCACAAGGGCGCCGAGAACGTGAAGAGCAACGTTGTCTGCGACGCCCTGCTGCTCGACGAAACGAGCAAGACCGACACCTATCCGTACATGGAGATCGAGGAAGAGCGTGTTTCGATCGGCCACGAGGCCACGGTCTCGAAGGTCGCCGAGGAGCAGATTTTCTACCTCCAAAGCCGCGGCCTGAACGAAACCGAGGCGATGAGCATGATCGTCAACGGTTTCATCGAGCCGATCGCGAAGGAACTGCCGCTGGAATACGCGGTTGAACTCAATCGCCTGATCCAGCTTGAGATGGAAGGTTCGGTCGGGTAGGGGCGCGGCAACTCGTCCACAACCGGGATCGTGTCGGGTTGCGGACCTTGTGTCCGCCCGCGCCCACGGGCTGGCACGCTGGCTGGCCCCTACGCCACGATGGCCCCCGCATTTGCCAAACCACGCCCGCGTCTAAACGAGGAATCCATGGAAACAATCGCACAGATTAAACCGAATAGCAGCGCGGAACTCGCGAATTTCACGCGCGATGGCGTGATTGCTCTCTCGAAATCGAAGGGCGAGCCCGCGTGGGCACTCGATCAGCGGCTCGCGGCCTGGGAGACGTTCGAATCACTGCCGATGCCGGCCCGCAACGATGAGGAATGGCGGCGGACCGATCTCCGTCGACTCAAGCTCGACCGCTTCGCCCCGGTGCTCGCCGCCGCTGAGCGGGTCAGCACGCTCGAACAGATCGCGACTGGCTCCGATGCCTCGCACTCGCTTCAGTTTGGCGAAGCCAGCCAGCGTTCCGGGATCGTTGTCAGCAAGGATGGGGGCATCGCCTACGCCGAGGTTTCGCCGGAGGTCACCGCCCAGGGCGTGATCTTCACCGACCTCGACACCGCAATCCAGCAACATCCCGACCTGGTCAAGGACTCGTTCGCGACTGAGGCCGTCCCCGCGTCCTTTGGCAAGTTCGAGGCGCTGCACGCCGCGTTCTGGCAGACGGGTTCGTTCCTGTATGTGCCGCGCGGTGTGGCAGTTGAACTGCCATTCAGGGCCTTCGCGATCGACACCAAGGTCGGGCAGGCAACGTTCACGCACTCGCTGGCGGTGCTGGAGGAGAGCGCCGAGGCGTTCCTCGTCGACGCGTTCCAGTCGGAGACGCAAGAGGAGGCGACCTACACTTCGGCGGTGGTCGAGCTGATCCTTCGCCAGAACGCCAAACTTCGCTACGTGCAGGTGCAGGACTGGGGTCGCCACGTCTGGAACTTCATGACCGAGCGCGCGACGCTGGCTCGCGACGCCGAGCTGAAGTCGCTGCAAGTCACGCTCGGCTCGAAGTTCACCAAGAACTCGATCGGGGCGCATCTTCGCGGCGAGAACGCGCTGGCCGAGATGCTCGGAATCTTCTTTGCCGATGGCGACCAGTTTTTCGATCATCACACGTGGCAGTTGCATGAATCGCCGTATGCCACCAGCGACCTCGAATTCAAGGGCGCACTCAAGGAGCGAGCCCGCTCTGTTTACTCCGGTTTGATCAAGGTCTCCGAGGGTGCGCAGCGGACCGATGCCTACCAGCAGAACCGAAACCTGGTGTTGAGCCGTGAGGCGCGGGCGGACACGATCCCGAACCTCGAGATCGGGGCCAACGATGTGCGCTGCACGCACGGCGCGACAGTTTCGCAGGTTGAGGAAGAGCATCTCTTCTACCTTGAATCCCGCGGCATCCCGCGCTCCGAGGCGCAGAAGCTGATCGTCGAGGGGTTCTTCCGACCGGTGATCGATCGCATCCCGGTTGAAGAAATCCAGGGGTTCCTGGAAGGGGCGATCGCGGCCAAGGTCGGGTATTAGGAAGTTGGGGTCGCCAACTCTGTTGGGATGTGGTTGACCCTCATAAGAAGGGAACATCACGCTGACCCTTCGCTGGCGCTCAGGGTCAGGGTCCCCCGCGCGAAGCGCTTCCGATGAAATCAGTGTCTAAAAACGCCTCGCACATGCGTCCGCTGACGCGGACCGGCTTCGCCGCTATCCAGCGGGGCCGATTCTTCCTTCGTCAGAATGACGAATGGCGGCGGCGCCGATCAATGGCGGGAGGAAATGCGGTTGGCTATCGACACGAGAACCCACACCACTCCCCAAGTTGCCCCGATCGACGCGCTCGATGGCGCCGCGATCCGGGCCGACTTCCCGGTGCTGAACCAGGAACCGCGACCCGGCAAGCGCCGCCTCGCCTTCCTCGACAGCGCCGCCAGCTCCCAGAAACCGCGGGTCGTGATCGACGCGCTCACCACCTATTACGCACAGCACAACGCCAACATCCATCGCGGAGTGTACGATCTCTCCGAAATTGCGACCCAACGGTACGAGGAATCCCGCAAGGCGATCGCCCGGTTCATCAACGCCGGTTCGGCTCGTGAATGCGTGTTCGTGCGGAACACGACCGAGGCGATCAATCTCGTCGCCAACAGTTGGGGACGCGCCAACATCAAGGCTGGCGACCTGATCGTGTTCACGACGATGGAACACCACTCCAACATCGTGCCCTGGCAGTTGATTGCCGAGGAACGGGGCGCCAGACTCGGGCACGTACGCGTCACGCCCGATGGCCGCCTCGACCTCGAGCACCTTGCCGAACTACTTGCCGAGGAACCGAAACTCGTCGCCTTCACGCATGTCAGCAACAGCCTCGGCACAGTCAATCCGGTCAGGGAGATGGTTTCCCTGGCCCACGCCGCCGGCGCGGTGACCGTGGTCGACGCTGCCCAAAGCGTGCCCCACATGGCGGTCAATGTGCAGGATCTCGATTGCGACTTCCTGGCGTTTTCCGGTCACAAGATGCTCGGTCCGATGGGCGCGGGCGTGCTCTACGGCAAGAAACGCCTGCTCGATGCGATGCCGCCGTTTCTCGGTGGCGGGAGCATGATCCGCAAGGTCACACTCGACAGGACGACCTGGGCCGATGTGCCGGCGAAGTTCGAGGCCGGGACGCCAGCGGTGGCCGACGCGATTGTGCTCAACGTGGCCGCTGACTACCTCTCGACGTTGGGCATGGACCGGGTCTGGCGGCACGAGCGGGAACTGGTGGACTATGCCCTCGACCGTATCCGCGAAGTTCCGGGGTTGGTCGTGATTGGTCCGCAAGACACGCATGAGCGGAGTGGTGTGCTGTCGTTTGCGTTCGACGAGATTCACCCGCACGATGTGGCCGCGATCGTGAACGAGGACAATGTGGCGGTGCGGGCCGGGCACCATTGCACCCAGCCGTTGATGGCGGCGCTCGGTGTGCCGGCGACGACGAGGGCGAGCTTCTATCTCTACAACGACGAAGAGGATGTCGAGCGACTGGTCGAGAGCCTCCACCGGGTGGTCGAGATTTTCCGATAACACTTTGCGCGCGTAGCGATTGTTTCAGGTAGTGGCCGGTCTTGTGCCGGCCAATCGACCCGAGGAACATCAGGACGGCAACCATGAGCGTAGGCGAAGACAGCATTTACCGCGAGATCATCCTCGAGCACTTTAAAAATCCCTCCAACAAGGGCACACTCGATCCGGCTGATTTCACCTACGAGGACGTCAATCCGCTGTGCGGCGATGAAATCCGGATCGATGTCCGGGTGCAGAACGATCGCGTCTCCGAGATCAGGTTTTCGGGGCGTGGGTGCGCGGTGAGCCAGGCTTCGGCCTCGATCCTGACCGAAATGGTCGAAGGCATGACCCTGAATGAGATCAAGGCGCTGGGCCGGGGGGCCTTGCTTGAAGAGATCGGGATTCCGGTGAGTCCGGCGCGGATGAAGTGCGCGATGTTGGGGTTGAAGGTGCTGAAGGCTGGCGTCTACGGCATTGACCACGCGATTGCGACGGTTGACGAGGATTATGACGTTGCGGGAATTGTTGCATCCGCATCGCGGGAGGACACACAGGTCCGCAGCCCTAAGCGGGTCAGTTTGGTAGTGGCTGGTCTTGTGCCGGCCAATCGGTTCACACAAATTCGAGGATACATGGCTGAGCAGTTTGTAACGGTGGCGAAGGCGGGATTCCTGGAGCCGGGCGAGTTGATGTACGTCGAGGTTGACGATGAGCCGGTGTGCCTGATCAACCTCGACGGCGAGCTCCACGCCCTTAACGATTTGTGCACGCACGAAGAGGCGTCGCTCTCCGATGGCACGATCGACGGCGACGAGATCGAGTGTCCGCTGCATGGCGGGGTGTTCAATATCCGGACGGGGGAGCCGGAATCGTTCCCGGTGGTGGTCGCGGCCGAGAAGTATGCGGTGCGGATCGTCGGCGACGAGGTCCAGGTATCGGTCAGGAAGTAGGCGCATGTCACTCGTGTGACGCCATCGAGCCAGCCTCCTGATTTCGTAACTACGCGACTACGTTAGTTCGGAATTACGATATTGCCGAGGTTGGCCTCTTCTGGCGGGTATTGTGGATTCATTTCCGCGAGCGCGTCGGCGATGGTTCTGG
>JACCUV010000010.1 GCA_013698495.1 Chloroflexia bacterium | reverse complement strand
GCGACCGATCTCGATGAGACTGCGGTGACGTTCGCGCGCCGCGGCATCTACCCGGCGCGTTCGTTGAGCGGCGTCTCTCCGGAGCAACTGGCACGGTATTTCAGCCCCCTCGGCGACGACTTTGAGGTGAAAAAGACGTTGCGCGGAATGCTCGTGTTCGGGGAACACGATCTCGGGCGACGCGCTCCCTTTCCCCGTATCGACATGATTCTGTGCCGAAATGTGCTGATCTATTTCACACCGGCGCTCCAGCGTCGAGCGCTTCAATTGTTCGCCTTTTCGCTGAGAACCGGCGGTTGCCTGGTGCTTGGCAAGTCGGAATCGGTCAGTCCCCTGGCCGAATTCTTCACCGTCGACAATTCGCGGCTTAAAGTCTTCAGGCGGATCGGCGACCGGGTGTTGCTGCCGCCCTCCCGGATCAGGGATGCAGCCCCGAGCTCGCCGCTGAGCTCGATCCGGACCGCGTCGCCGTTCGCCGCGATCCGCACACAACGCCCGATGGCGGAAACTCATCCGCGTGCGGCATCGTGGCAAAGTGATCATGTGCTGCTGGGGTTGACGGTTGGTGTCGTCACGATCGATCGCAATTACGACGTTCGGTACATCAACGGCGAAGCGCGGCGCCTGTTCGGCATCCACGCTTCGGCGTTGGAGCAGGACTTCATCCACCTGATCAAGCACTACGATCCGGTGCCGGTGCGGCGCGCGATCGACGACTCGCTCGCCTCCGAAACCCTGGTGACGGTCGTGGTCCAACCCCTCGCCTCGCATCCAGATGCGCAACGCGTGCTGGAGATCGGGTGTTCGCAAATTGCCCGCACCGGCGAGGATGATGAAGTCGTGGTCGTGCTCACTGCTGTCGATGTCACAGACCGCGAGCAGTTGCGGCAACGCCAGGCGGGGGCCGAAGAAATCATTTCGCGCCTGACCAAGGCCAACGACGAGGTGTTGGCCGCGAATCAGGACCTGTCCTACACGATTTCCAGGTTGCGCTCCGAGAACGAAGAGTTGATGGTCGTCACCGAAGAAATTCAGGCCGCGACCGAAGAAGTCGAGACCCTGAACGAAGAACTTCAGGCAAGCAACGAAGAACTTGAAACAGTCAATGAGGAACTTCATGCCACGGTCGAGGAGTTGAACACGACCAACGACGACCTGGAGTCGCGCACCCTTGAGGTCAAGACGCTGGAAATCGAGGGCGACACCGCTCGCCGCCAGCGGCGCACGATTCTCGATGGCGTTGAGGATGGAATCGTGGTTGTCGATGCCAATGGCTCGATCATCCTCGAGAACGCGGCGTACACGGCGATCGCCGCCGAGTTCGATGCAGAAGACGCGACCCTTGTCGATGAGGCTGGAGAGGCGATCGCGAAGAACTCAATGCCGATCCGGCGGGCGGTGCAGGGCAACCACTTTGCGATGACAATCGTATACCAACGCTCCGGAACGCAACGTCGGTTTCAGGTGCGGGGCAACCCGGTGACAACCGATCGCGGCGGCGCGTTAGGTGTCGTTACATTCCGGGAGGTGCCCGCGTCCGGGTGAACAGCCACCGTGGCATGGTCACGTTCCGCGATCGTCACTCTGAATACAGCGTCCAATGTCGATTGACACATCACTTGGTCGACATTCTTCCTTCGTCAGCGGTCTGTCAACCTTTCGTTGACACCTCACCAGAACGTCATTCTGACGAAGGAGCAATCCTCCGCGAAGCGGTATGCGCTGTGTACCGGCTGCGCCGGGGGATGTCTCGCAAGCTCGACGTGACGGTCGAGGAGCGTGTCACATAAAGGCTGACGCGCCAGTCAGAATGACAATCAGAAGCGTGTCGGATTGCAATCGGCGAAATTCGGCGCCGTGCAAACATCATCTCTCACGCACACAGCGACGGCCGGGATCATTGAGATCCCGGCCGCGCTCGCATGTGGGATACGACCTCGTCGCCCGCGGCCGCCGCGTTTCCCGGCGCCATCGAGAGGAAGGTCACTAGCAAGAGTCAATCCCAGGGGAAGGGATGGTTTCCAGATCCTCGCCAGGGTCACTTCATAATCTCCCGACTAACTTGCCAAATTTTGCGGCAAAACCGCGCTTGAACAGGCATAATGATCATGGCGCACAAAACATGACTCGACAAGCGCGTTTCCGGGATATGCACAAAATGTATAACGGGGGCAATGGTATGATCGACAATTCCGATCGGGCAACTGAGCAAGCAATCAAGACCCTCGGCGAGGTCATCCATCAGCGGCGTGGTGAGCTGGGCCTCACCCAGGAGGAACTTGCCGAGCGCGTAGGCGAGGGAGTGCGCCAGGCCGAGATCTCCCGCATTGAACACGACCGCATCCTGCTACCGCGGCGTTCGCGGCTCGAACAGATCGCGCGTGCCCTCGATCTCCCGATCGGGGTGCTCCTTGCCCACTCCGGGTGGACCGGGGCCGAGGCAATTCAGCCGGCCAGCAATGGCGTGAGCGACGACAATGCCACGCTCCGCGCCGAAAACGCGGAATTGGAAACCCAAAACGAGGAAATGAAGGCAACCATCGAGGAGCTGTGGGCGGCGCGTGAAGACCTCGAGGCCGAGGCCCTGAATCGCGTTTCCGGAAATGAAAAGCTCCTGACCATTTTCGACGGAGTGGAAGACGGGATTGCGGTCGTCAACCAGGAAGCCTCGATCGTGTTCAGGAATGCGGCGTTCACCGCGATGGTGGAACGCCATGGCGCGGATATGACTTTGACCGACGAACACGGCGAACGTTTTGCAGACGATGCGCATCCGTTCCGGCGGGCAGCCAATGGGGAGGAGTTTTCTCTCGACGTGCTGTTCGTCGGCGCCGGCAAGCGCGAGGCGTACACCGCGCACGGCAAGGCGATGACCTCGGACGATGGCGTCGAGCTCGGCGTGGTCACAATCCAGGATTGCGGCGGCGACGCCTGCGACGAACCCGACTAACCGAGCACTCCCGTGCCAAAGGACCGTCACCCTGAGTGGTGTGCCAAGCATTGTTTGACACCTCCTCAAGCCGTCACGCTGGTCCTGAGCCTGCCGAAGGAAGGAAGAGTTCCCCGGCGAAGCCGGTCCGCGTCAGCGGACGACTTCTGGCAGACCAATCAGGCGCCGACTCCGTCGTCGAGTGCTTCGCCGTATCCAGCGGGACCGGGTTTCTTCCTTCGTCGAAGTGACAACGACTGTTGCAATCAACGACCCGTCAACGTTTACGCGATTCGCTGTGGAGACTCGTCAGCACCTCGCGAGCTATTTCGATCGTGCGGTCGATATCATCGGCGGTGTGGGCGGCGCTGATGTGATTCCGCTTGAGGGCGGTTGGCAACATGAAGATACCGCGGTCGCACATCCCGCGCCGGAATGCGACGTCCATCGCCGTGTCGTTGCGCAGCAGGTCGGAGTAGCTG
>JACCUV010000009.1 GCA_013698495.1 Chloroflexia bacterium | reverse complement strand
TCGCCGCCCAGGACGCCGAGTTCAATGTCTGGACGACGTATCAGGACGAGCTTCGAAGCGGCATCATCGAAGACATCGGAGCCGCATTCGGTGAAGAGAACGGCGTTGCGTTCGCCCATCGCGGATGGACGACCGATGAACTCGGCGACACCTTGCCGCGCTCGGTTGACAGCGATCAGGGACCGGATGTGTCCCAAGTCAACAATGGCGAGTCGCTGGCCGGTCCCATGGCGCGCGGCGGTCAAATCGTTTCCTTGGCGGACTACGATGGAGAGTACGGCTGGTCCGACCGCTTTGCCGAGGGTTTGCTGGCGCGATGCCGCTACAGCGCCGATGGAACGGTCTTTGGCGAAGGCGACCTTTGGGGACTTCCGGCCGAATCCGAGATCGTGGGCTTCTACTACAACAGGCAAATCTTCTCGGACAACGATTTGGAGGTCCCGACGACTTTCGAAGAGTTTGAGACACTGCTCGGCGCCCTGCGCGAAGCCGGTGTCGAGCCGCTTGTCTTCGGTAATCTCGATGGTTGGCAGGCGATCCACCTTTTTGGCGAGATCCATGGCGCGACCGCGAACCGCGAGTATCTCGATGGCCTGATCTATCGCCGGGGCGAGGCCGACTTCTCCGATCAATCGATCCTCGACGCCGCCAACAAGGTGATCGAGTGGAGTGAAGCCGGTTACTTCATGGAGGGCTTTGATGGCGTCGCTGGCGACGACGCGACCGCGCTGTTCACGACCGGTGTCGGGGGAGTCTTGATGCAAGGAAGCTGGGCAGCTGGAGCGGTCCGGGAGGAGATGGGCGAGAACGCCGGATTCTTCCTGATGCCGCCCGCGACCGACTCGCCGGTGTTGCACGTCGGTGGCGTCGGCATCCCATTCAGCATCACGGCCAACGCCGCCGAAGCAGACGTAGCCGCGGCGTTCATCGACGCGCTGGTCTCAGAGGAAGCGTTCGCCGCATTCGTCGACGCGGGCCTCTTGCCAATCGGCGAGATTGCGGCGGAGAGCATCGAGGAGGGAACCGTCTCGGGCGATCTGTACACCGCCTGGAACATGGCGCTCGCCAACGACGCGGTCGGGCACTATCTCGATTGGGCGGCGCCTGACTTCTACGATGTGCTGACTGGGGCATTGCAGGAACTGCTCGGCGGCCAGGTGTCGACCGAAGAGTTCCAGGCCGGTCTCCAGGAATTCTATGCGGCCTCATTCGCCTGAACCGGGCGTACTCGCCGGGGAGCCCGCCATTGCGGCGGGCTTCACCGCTTCATCGCGCCGGCGCGCGGGTCCCCGTTGGGAACCGTACCTCTACCTGTTGCCTGGGGTCGTCGTTTTCACGCTGTTTGTCGTCATTCCGATCGTCGCCGCCCTCGCGATCAGTCTCACCGCCTGGAATGGCATCTCGTGGGACACCGCCACCTTCGTCGGCATCGACAACTACATCCAGGCCTTTGAGGAACCGCGATTCTGGACCGCGCTCTGGCACAACCTGATCCTGATTCCCTACTTTGTGATCCTGCCGACCATCCTCGGCTTGGCTCCCGCCGCGCTCGTGCACCAGATGAAACTGCGCGGCGCCGCGCTCTTCCAGGCTGGGTTGTTCCTGCCCTACATCATGCCGGGCGTGCTGATCGGCGTGGTCTGGCGCTGGATGCTGAACCCGATCTTCGGCCCGGTCAACAGCGTGCTGGAGGACATCGGTTTCGACCCTCCGACGTGGTTGGCCGATTTCACCTGGGCACTGCCGACAATCGGGTTCATTGGCGCGTGGGCGGCCTACGGGTTCTGCTACGTCGTGCTTGTGGCCGGCATCCAGAAGATACCGGTTGACCTCTACGACGCGGCCCGGCTTGACGGCGCGAACGGTTGGCAGGAGTTCACCGCCGTGACCTTGCCTGGCCTGCGCCGCGAAATTGCGGTGGTGCTGACGGTGAACCTGATCAACGCCTTGCGCGCCTTCGACGTGGTCAAGGCGACGACCGATGGCGGCCCCGGCGACAGCACGACCGTGCTCGCCCTGTTCATGATGAACAGCCTCGATGGGAACAGAGCCGGGTACGCGATCGCGATCGCGCTCTTCCTCGCCGTGGTCACGCTGGTGCTGTCGCTGGCGGTGTTGAAGTTGTTCGGTGATCGCGATGATTAAGCGTGGGTTGGCGTATGCCGTGCTGGTGCTGGGATGCCTGATCGCGATCGTCCCGTTCGCGATCACGACCCTGGCGTCGTTAAAAACCATGCCGGAGATCGTCCAGGATGTGCTTGCCCTGCCTGCAACCCCCGCCTGGGGAAACTACGCCGAAGCGTGGGAGCAGGGCCGATTCAGCCGCTTCTTCCTGAACAGCACGGTCGTTGCGATCGCGGTCGTGATCCCCTCCGTCGTGTTCTCGTCGATGACGGGCTATGCCTTTGCCCGGTTCCGATTCCGGGGCTCGAACGCGATTTTCGGATACCTGTTGCTGGGGATGGTCGTGCCGTTGCAGGCGATGGTGGTGCCGCTGTTCTACTTGCTGCGCGAACTCAACATGCTGGACAGCCTGTGGGCGCTGATCCTGCCCCAAATCGCCCTGAGCATGTCGTTCGGCACGTTGCTCATGCGTCAGACGTTTGCCTCGGTCCCAAAGGACATCGTCGAAGCGTCAGTGCTCGACGGCGCATCGTCGTGGCAAATCCTGTGGCAGGTGATGTTCCCGCTGTCACGTCCTTTGATCGGGACGCTCGGGTTGTTGTTCTTCATCTGGACCTGGAATGAATTCCTGTTGCCGCTGGTGGTGAACATCGATCCTGACTATCACACGCTGCCAGTCGGTTTGCTCTACTTCCAGCAGCGGTGGACATCGAACATGCCGTTGATCGCGGCCGGAGCGACGATCATCTTCGTGCCGCTGATACTGATTTTCATGATGTTCCAGAAACAACTCATTCGCGGCCTCACCGAGGGCGCCCTGAAAGGGTGAGCGTCACTGCGTCAATGGCAGAATTGTCATTCCGAGTATTGCGTCCAACCCTGATTGACACATCACCAACCGTCACTCTGACGAAGGAAGAGTCGGCCCCGCTGGATACCGGCGAAGCCGGTTTGCGACAGGGGACGCATGTAGTCGGTGAATCCAGGCTCCGCCTTCGACGGCGCGTTGAGGTCGGTCGGACCCGACAATCAACCCCGGTCACCGTACCGAGGAACGAGAAATCTTCGGCTTGGCCAACAATCAGGATTTCTCTTGCGTCGGAATGAAAACGATTGCGGACTTTCCAATCGCCATGGCGCCCGCGCAATTGTCGGGCCAACCTGCCATTTGGGGGATTGCCCATTTCCAGCGATTGTGATTCTGTAGAGACCTACTGTCCAAGTGTCTGACCGATTCAATAGTTGGGGGCCATAGATGAACAAGCGACGTACACGGACCGCACTGACATACCTGTTCGCCTTCGGGCTCGTTTTCGGATCACTGGCAGGTACGGCCGGAGCCTGGCAGGCGACACCGGAAGCGACGCCGCTCGCTGAAGCGACGCCCGATGCGTCTCCACTGGTCGACGTCGACCCGAATGGCGAAGCCGAGCTCGATGTGCTCTTCATTGGCGCCCATCCCGACGACGAAGCGTTCGGCCTGGCCGCCTATGGCCAATGGCATGAGTACTCCGACATTGAGGTTGGCGTGATCACGATCACCCGTGGCGAGGGTGGCGGCAACGCCGTCGGGACCGAGGAAGGTCCCGCCCTCGGTTTGCTCCGGGAGGACGAAGAACGGCGCGCCGTGAGCGTCGCCGGGATTGAGCACATCTACAACCTCGACAAGGTCGATTTTTACTATACGGTCAGCGCCCCGCTGACCGAACAGGTGTGGGACTACGAAGACACGCTCGATCGTGTCGTCCGCGTGATCCGGGCGACGCGGCCTGAAGTGATCATCACGATGAATCCCGCCGCGACGCCTGGCAATCATGGGCACCACCAGGTGGCCGCGCGGCTTGCCGTCGACGCCTACTACGACGCGGCCGATCCTGACGCATTCGCCCACCAGATCGCCGACGAAGGCTACGATGCCTGGAGCGCGAGCAACCTCTATCAGAATGGCGCCTCCGGCACGGCCGAAACCGGTCCGGATTGCGCCTCCACCTATGTGCCCAACGAGCCGACCGACACGATCTTCGGTGTCTGGCAGGGGACGGTTTCCGAGGCCAATGGTGGCGAGACATGGGCGCAACTGGCCCGCGAAGGGCAACAACTGTACGCCTCCCAGGGCTGGGCCGTGTTCCCGGACATGCCCGATGATCCAGCTGAGCTTGGCTGCAACTACTTCACCCTGATTGACAGCCGAGTCGCGATTTCGACCGACACGGAGAGTACGACGGCGATGCTCGAAAACTCGGTGATTGAGCGATCGACGTCGTTGCCGCTGGGTTCACAGTTCTACCTCACCAGCGACTCGTTCGATGTCCAACCGGGCGAAGAGTTCACGATTACCGCGCATGCCTGGGTTCCGGAAGACGTTGACGTTTCCGCCAGCGCCTTCGATCTCGTCGCTCCTTCCGGCTGGGAAGTCGTCGAGGCGCCTGACCTGGCGACCCAACAAGCGGATCCAGAAGCCGAACCGGCCTTCACGGTCGGCGACGACGGGATGCTCACCCAGGAATTCACGATCATACCTGCCGCGGATGCGGCAGCCGATACCCGGTTCAAGGTTGGAGCCTCGTTTGGCGCCGACGGCGGCATCGGCGTCACGAGCGAAGTCGTGCGTGTTGCACCGGCCGTCTCCGGCGTGCTCGAACCATTGCCCGAGATCGCGCTGTTCCAGGAGTGGACCGCAGACTCGAACGTTCCTCATCTCAACAGCCTGATCCTGCCCGTGACCTCGATGGCCGTTGGCCATACCAGCATTAACAGCGTGGTTTTGACCAACAATACGGCCGACGAGCAGGCCGGAACAGTGACCGTTGAGCTTCCCGCCGGGTTCGAAGCCGACCCGGCGACGCGATCCTTCGAGGGCCTCGCCGGTGGTGAGTCGACATTGGTGTCGTTCAGTGTAACGAACACCGACACCTCCCTCGCCACCTCGAACGAAGGCGGTGAGGATGGCACGTACGCCTTCACGATCATTACCGAATCGGCCGGAGGTGTTTCCGAGCAGCGGGCCGGTCTCAACCTCGTGCCGGCAACCGTCGTACCTCAGGCCACGGACTCCGTGGAAGTCGACGGGGTCATCGCCGAAGGCGAGTACACCGGAGAGCCACTGGACTTGAGCCGCGTTTGGGAAGGTCAGAATCCGGATAACGCCGAGGACGCCTCGGGCACGGCCTTGGTGGCCTGGTCCGAGAATGGTCTCTATGTGGCGGTTCAGGTCCAGGACGATCAACTGGGCACGATCCTCTCACCGGAGGACGCCAAACGGCACTGGCGCGTCGACTCGGTTGAAATCGCGATCGACCCGCTGGGTACCGCGCCGAACACCTCCGCAACCTTCAAGGTCGGCGTCTTCCCGACGACGACTGACGGCGCTCCGGCCGCCTACCGCGATGCTGATGCATTCCAGGGTCCGGTTGATGAGACCGCGCCCGGATTCGAGGCGGCAAGCACCGTGACCGAGCCATACACCGGATATGTTCTGGAAACGTTCATCCCGTTCGAAGCATTGCCGGCCGAGATCGATCCGAACAACGCGGCGATGAACATCTTCATCTACGATTCGGACACACAGGATCTGACCGGACAATCGCGTCTCGGTTGGTCGACTTGGGGCGGTGTACAGGGCGATCCGTATCGCTGGGGCAAGATCGTGCTTGAAGGGAATGTCGTGGATTCCCGAGGCACACCGGCAAGCGACGTGGCCACGCCGGTTACCGATGTCGCGACTCCGGTTGCCGATGAGTCCAGCGTCGAAGCGCCGACCGTTGATGAGCCGATCATGCCGCTCGATGTTGCCCAGAGCACGCACTCGCCGCAATCGATCGCCCAATCGGCGATGGACGGCGTGCCGCTCGGTGGAAGATCGCCGGTCGCCGAGGGGGAGGGACTCACCTTTACCGAGGAAGCGGTGTTCGAGAACGGGACGTTGACGTTCAACTTCCAGTCGGGCGGGGCCGGAGCGATGACCTTGTTCGTGGTCGACGCGACTGGAGCCGTTGTCTACGAGAATTCACGGGAGGTGAGCGCCAACACGTCGAGCCAGGCGAACTTCGGTGAAATTTCGGGTCTGACCGAGGGCACGGCGCTGGTCGCCTTCGAAAGCGAAGCGGGAGGAGTGCAAGCCTTCGCCCACCCGATCACGATCAACGACTAGGCCCTTCCGTCCGAAGTCGTTCCGCTTCAGACTCGCCAACGGTCTTCCCCCATGGGAGGGCCGTTGGCGCTGCGCGTCCAACGGCGGCCAATGGGATAAGCCGCTACACTTTGCGCTGACACGAGCGTTGGACAGGAGACGACAGCGTTGGCAGCAGACCGCACCGAGGATTCGATTCCCCAAGTCGCCAGCGAGGTGATCGTTTGCCCGCAATGCGAACTTTGCCGATCGCGCACCCACGCCGTGCCCGGCGAAGGCAGCCATGAAGCGCGCGTGATGCTGATCGGCGAGGGTCCAGGCTGGCATGAGGATCAGCAGGGGAAACCGTTCGTGGGCGCTTCCGGCAAGTTCCT
>JACCUV010000422.1 GCA_013698495.1 Chloroflexia bacterium | reverse complement strand
AGACCATCGACATCGCACGGCAGGACTGTCACGTCGAACTCCTGCTCGGCCACTGCCTCGGCGGCGTGCAGCACGGCGTGATGCTCGATGGCCGAAACGATCACATGGGGAGCAGGTCCCTCCGATTTTGCGAGTCGGGCCGCCCACGCCACACCCTTCAGCGCCAGGTTGTTGCTTTCCGTGGCGCCGCTCGTGAACAAGATTTCCGAGTCGCGAGCGCCGAGAATCGCGCCGATCGTTCGCCGTGAGCGGTCGAGCGCGGCGCGACCATCCTGACCGATCTGGTAAATACTTGAGGGGTTCCCGAACACGGTGGTAAAAAATGGCGTCATCGCCTCAACGACCGCGGGATCGGTGGGCGTCGTTGCGGCATGATCGAGGTAAATCGACGGCAACCCGTAGGTCATGGAGAAATCGCTCGCTGGATCGATGGAGACAGAGAAGGGGCGCGGATCGACGCCGGGGAGTGACAGGGGGGTTAGACGGTCGTCACGACCCTATCGGATTCGACCCTGCTCGGGCGTGGCGCGGCGATCAGATCGGCAAGCGTTTGCGAATCGATCGCATCGATGATCGAATCGCGAAGTTTCAGCCAAACCGGGCGTGTCTCGCAGCCGTCGATCAAGGGACACGTCTGCTCGGACTCGTCCTCCGACACGCAATCCATCGGCGCGATCGGACCTTCCATCACGCGGAACACCTCGCCCACGCGGATTTCACCTGGAGGGCGACCGAGGACATAGCCGCCATGCGCGCCACGCCGGCTTTCCACGATTCCAGCGCGCCGCAACGGCGCAATTAACTGTTCAAGGTAGGCGGCGGGAACATACGATTCCCTGGCGATGTCAGCGATCGAGAGAGGACCTGCGCCGTAGTGATGGGCGAGCGCGACCATGGCGCGCATCCCATACTCGCCTCTTGTCGAAACTCTCATCCTGAATGCCTCCTGGAACCGGGGTATGATCCCCCATACGGTACTCTACAGGCTTTCAGGAGACTTCGTCAACTTGCGTCAATACGGCCACCGCTCAACGGCGGCGGTGATGCTTCCATGATGAAAGCGTGTCGGTGATAGCTTCCCGCCATTCACCGGAAATGGACGTGCTGCCAAGAATCCCCGGCGCGATCTGGCGATACAGGTGAACGAAACGATCGGCGGTGAAGATGCCGCGATACTTGCCGCTTTCCGTTACGGGGACCGCCCACCGGTTCATCCGATTCATCTGCTGCTGAACGTCGTAAATCGAGTCGTTGATGTCCGCGACGTACGCGGAACGGTCCATCACGTCTGAGACGGTGCGGCCGGCCACACCTCCGGCGAGGCCATCGAGGAGCTGGGATCGCCAGAGCATCCCAACCACCTGCCCGTTCTCGGTCACCGCCATATCGCGGGGACCGCCACGCAGGGCAAAGGTGAGCGGCTCGGCGGGCGAAACGCCGCCCATGTCCCACAAGGCGTACTGCCCAACCTTGAGCCGGCGCATGGCGGATTGGACCCGCTCGACACGGGCCTCTGATTGAGCCGCGAAAAACACGAACAGCCCCATGATCACGATCACAACGTTGCGCTGCCAGAGGCCGACCATCACGAACAAAACGGCAAATGCGAGCCCGGCCGCAACCGCGATCGATGTCGCCCGCTCCCTGCCGATCGCGGGCGAAAGGGCCGCGCGGAGCATGCGGCCGCCATCGACGGGGAAGGCCGGCAACAGGTTGAAGACCAAGATGAACAGGTTGACGATCGCCAGGTACGTGACAAGCGTCGCCGGTGTCATCGACCCGAGCGGATCGCTGGTCGAGAACAGGGCGTCGCGCCCGGCGATGACACCCGTGAGCAACACCACCGGAAAGAGGGCAACGGCGATGGCGAGGTTGGTTGCGGGCCCCGCGAGGGCGATCATGAACTCGCTGCGCGGTTGGGCGGGCAGTTGTTCGATGCGGGCGACGCCGCCAAAGGGCCAGAGGGTGATATCGAGAACCCGAATGCCGAATTGTTGGGCCATCGCGCAGTGCCCGAGTTCGTGGAGCAGGACCGATGCGAACACCAACGACACGAGCACGATGCCGAGCGCGAACTCGCCTGGGCCCCGCGAATCGCTGAAACCCCACTGCCAGATAACCCAGACGAGGACGAGGCCAAACGTGGGATGCACGTTGACGTCGACGCCGTAGAGATGACCAATCTTGTAGGCACGTAGCATGCGATCGTGACCTGGTCAGGTTGACAGCGACAGACACCTGGAAGGCGGCGGGCGCATCCGCAGGTAGACGCGGGATGTCGGCAATTGGCCTCCAATGGTCATGGTACTGGGCCCCATGTGGCATGCACAGTGAACGTACGCCAGTATCGTTTCCGACGCCAACTGCTCCCAAAATGCATTTGGGGGTTCTTCCTGGCCAACGTGACGCGCTCGAGGCTCAGCCGATAGAGCGCTTGCCATTGGAGTGATCGCCCGCGGGTGTGAGACGTGCCGGACATACCTGCCAGCTTCATTTCCCACATCGTCTCAACGTGTGACCCAGCCCGCTCAATGGAACTCACTTCTGACTCACTCTGAGGCACGTGAGGTATTTCGCCACGGGCAAATGCCAATGCGCTGCCTGGACTCTCCAGCAAGCAAACCGGATATGACTGTATCGCGAGATCACCGCGGCCTGGGCGGTGACCGCGATCCCAGACGTAGGCTGTTGAGACGTTCCCCCAGCAGTGGCAGGATCGCCCAGCGTCATCATCTTTCCCAAGTCGAAGTCAGGGGAGCCCGATGCTCAGAACGCGGTTTACGGACCTGATTGGATGCACGGTCCCGATTCATCAGGCCGGGTTGGGCAGTCTGGTGAACCCGAAGTTGGCCGCCGCCGTTGCAAATGCGGGCGGGCAGGGGATGGTCTCGTGGAACAATATGCCTCCGGATGTGCTCACCGCGCAACTCGCTGAGGCGCGGAGGCAGACTCAGGGCATCATCGGCGTCAATTTCCTCGTACCTGACCTGGCTGATGCGCGCGATTACATCGCTCAGTGTGTCGATGTCGCGGCCAACCGGGCGAACGTGATCGACTTCTTTTGGGCTGAACCCGACGCCCAACTGATCGAACGAGCCCACGCGGGTGGAACGCTCGTCTGCTGGCAGGTCGGGTCACTTGCGGAAGCCGTGGCAGCCGCCAATGCCGGTTGTGACTTCATTGTCGTCCAGGGCATCGAATCAGGTGGCCATGTGCGTGGCCGGGTCGGGCTGCTGGCTCTCCTCGACCAGACCCTCGAGACCGTCGATGTGCCGGTCCTGGCGGCGGGAGGCATCGGGACCGGTCGTGCCCTGGCGGCAGTGTTAGCGGCGGGAGCCGATGGAGCTCGCATTGGCACGCGTTTCGTCGTCGCGGAGGAGGCGGAAGCCCATCCCACGTACGTCCAGGCGCTCATCGCGGCCGAGGCGGAAGACACCGTCTACACGGGAGCCTTTTCCGTCGGCTGGCCGGATGCGCCCCACCGCTGCCTTCGATCGGCGATCGAGGAAGCCACTGCCTTCGAAGGCGACGTCGTTGGAGAGAGATTCGCCGCTCACGAGCAAAAGCGTGTGCCCGTGCATCGGTTCCAGTCGATGACCGCCACGCAGGATACGACCGGAC